>NZ_JBYISM010000013.1:0-194740 GCF_057708605.1 Nocardia sp. bgisy118
TTGCGGCGCGCTCACGACCGATACTCCGCCACGTACGGCGTGTCGACCCCGAGCTCCCCGATCTTCGCGGCGCTGCCGGGAGAGCCGAGCGCGGCGTCGTGGCCGGGCAGCGGCTGGTCGAAGAACCGGGCGTTCTCGGCCACGAAAGCCCGTTGCCCCTCCGGGATGTCGGCGTCGAGATAGATTGCCTCGACCGGGCAGACCGGCTCGCACGCACCACAATCCACGCATTCGGTGGGATGGATGTAGGCCATCCGCCCTCCGGTGTAGATGCAATCCACGGGGCATTCCTCCACGCACGCCCGGTCCATGACGTCGACACAGGCGGCGCCGATCACGAAGGTCATGACGCGCTCCTCACTTCGATCGCCGCGTCGGCGGTCTCGCCGAGCGCGGCCAGGATTTCGTAACGCCTGCGGGCGAATTCGGGTTCGAACCGGGCGCCGGGCGCCCTCGGGTGTTCGATCTCGATGACGCGCTGGATGCGGGCGGGCCGCGGCGTCAGCAAGACGACGCGGTCGGCGAGCAGCAGCGCCTCGTCCACATCGTGGGTGACGAACAGGACGGTGGTCTTGTGCCGCTGCCACACCGAGATCAGCAACCGCTGCATGTCCGCGCGCGTCTGGGCGTCCAGTGCGCCGAACGGCTCGTCCATCAGCAGCACCCGCGGCTGCGCGGCCAATGTGCGGGCCAGCTGCACCCGCTGACGCATGCCGCCGGACAGCGCGCCGGGCAGGTGGTCGCCGTAACCCGCGAGACCGACCTGGTCCAACAGGTCGAGCGCTTCGGCACGGCGTCGCCCGCGCGGCACGCCCCGCAATTTCAGCGCGAATTCGACGTTCTTGCGTGCCGAGCGCCAGGGCAGCAACGCATCCTCCTGGAACACCATGGCGCACTGGTCGGCCGCCGCACCGACGGTGGCGCCGTCCACCGAGACGGTGCCGCCGATCGGCGGGAGCAGTCCCGCCATGGCTCGCAGGATGGTGGACTTGCCGCAGCCCGACGGCCCGAGCAACACCACGATCTCTCCCGGATCGACCGCGAGATCGACTTCCGCGGCGAGGCTTTCGCCGTAGGCGATGCGCAGACCGGTCAGGCGCACGGCCGCTCCGGCGCTCATCGGACGGCCCTCGGCAGCCAGCGGTTGACCCGGCGGCCGACCAGTTCGACAAGGAAGGCGGTGGCCCAGCCGAGCACGCCGATGGAGAGCATGCCGACCACCACGCTCGGATAGTCGAGCAGACCGCAGGACTGCCAGGTGAAGTAACCGATGCCGAACTGGCCGGAGATCATCTCGGCGCTGATGACGCAGATCCACGCGACGCCCATGGCGACCGAGAGCCCGGAGAAGATGCCGGGCAACGCACCGGGCAGCGCGATCTGGAACAGGATGGTCCCGCGGCGTGCTCCGAGCGTGCGGGCCGCTTCCTCCCACACCTTGGGCAGGGCGTGCATGGCGTGGATGGTGCTGACCGTCACCGGGAAGAACGCGGCGAAGAACGTGATGAACACGATGCCCTGCTCGCCGGTGGGGAACAGCAGGATGGCGAGCGGTACCAGCGCGATCGCGGGAATCGGGCGGAACACCTCGACGACCGGTCGTACCAGCGCGCTGACCAGCGCCGACCGGCCGATGGCCATGCCGATCAGCACGCCCGCGACGGTGGCGAGGCCGAAGCCGACCAGGATGCGCCGGGTGCTGGCGAGGATGTTGCTGTAGTACGACCCGGTGCCCAGCTGCGCGCGGAAGGACTCGAACACCGCGCCGGGTGTCGGGACCTTGTCGAAGCGCAGCCAGAACACCACCTGGTTGGTGGTCAGCAGGTACCAGAGCAGCACGAGCGCGGCCAGCGGCACCGCGGTGAGCAGTGCGGCACGAAGCTTGGGCGGCACGGGGTTTCGGAGGGATTGCCCGCTGCGCGGGCGGGTCGTGGTCACGGTTTCGGTGGACGCGGCGGGTGCGGCGGAAATCGGCTCCGCGGATACCGTCATGGTTGACCTCCTCGATCTCGAAAAGTGGTGCGGATCAGCGCGCCTGGAGTGCGGCGCGGTAGTCCAGGACCGTGCTGCCCGGATGGGCGCCCGCGTAGCGCTCGGCATCGGCCGCGACGGCGAACGGCCGGAGCCGCTGCTCGGGCGCGCCCGCCGGATCGCTGACCCAGGTGGCGGTGGCGGCGAAGATCCGGATGCCGGTCGCGGCGTCGGGCACATAGGCGGCGCGGACCTCGCCGCCGCGCTCGGCGATCTGGCGCAGCAGACAGCTCGGCGTCCTCGCGACCGAGGTGCTGTCCTGTCCGGCGAACCACACCTCCGAGGCGGTGGCCGGATCGTCCAACGTCCCTCCGCAGACCGGGTCGACGCCGGTCAACGGGCTGGGCGGGGCGATGTCGGCGCGCTCGGCGTCGTAGTCGGCGCCGTAGAGCGCGCGCAGATACTTGTCCTCGACGAACTCGTCCAAGTTCAGATCGGCCAGCGCGCCAAGGCTTTTCAGGAACGGCAGGAGCCTGCCCAGCCCGTCGACGAGCGGCTGCTTGATGGTCGGGTCGAAGCTGACCAGACCGTGCGGCCCGTTGTACAGGTAGACGACCTCGGCCGGTATGCCTGTGATCTCGGCGACGCGCTGCGCCGCGGCCAGCGGGTTGCGATTGAGATAGTCGGTCGTTTCACGCTGCGCGGCCAGGAACGCCTCGACGACCTCCGGGTGCTCGACGCCGAATCGCTTGGTGGACACCACGGCGTGGAACGTCGGGATGTTCGCGCTGCCGCCGTCGTAGAGCAGCCGGGCCTTGCCGTCGAACACCAGCTTCTGTGGCCACGGCACGAACTGCGCCAGCGCGGCGACCTGATCGCCTTGCAGCGCCGAGGCGCCGACGGGCGGATCCTGGCCGAGCAGTTTCACGTCGTCGAGGCTCATCCCCGCGGCGGACAGGCCGGTGGCGAGCATGCCGTGCGCGGCCGAGCCGACGCTGGTCGAGACCACTTTGCCGCGCAGGTCGGCGAGCGTGGCGGCTGGCGAATTCACCGGAACCACCACCTGATTCAGCGAACCGCGCAGATTGTAGCCGGTGACCGCGATCAGCTCCGAGGCGACGTCGGGATGGTCGCGGGTCTTGGAGCCGTTCACCAGGATCGGGGCATCGCCCATCGAGCCGATGTCCACCTGACCGGCGAGCATCTGCGCGGTCAGCGGCGGGCCGGAGGCGAAGTCCTTCCACTCCACGCGGTAGCGCACGCCCTTGGCCTTGCCGAGTTCGGCCAGCTTGGCCTCGAAGGCGCCGCGGTCGCGCAGCAACGTGCCCGCCGTGACGGTGTTGATGGTCTTGGATTGGTAGCCGATGTCGACGGTGATCGTGTTGTCGTCGCCGCCGGAGCCGCAGCCCGTGAGCAGTGTGGTCGCGGTGACGGCGCCGAGCAGCAGGGCCGTGAGCCGGGTGGATGGTGTCCTCATCGTGTGTTCCTCCGCCCGGATTCAGCGCAGCAGATAGGGGATGTTCACGGTGACCGCCCCGACCGGGCAGCGCGCGGCGCACGGTCCGCAGTACCAGCACTCGTCGACGTGCATGTACGCCTTGCCGGTGTCGGGGTGGATCGCGAGCGAGTCGAGCGGGCACATGTCGACGCAGAGTGTGCAGCCGTCGATGCACTTGGCCTCGTCGACGGTGACTGGGACGTCGATACGGGTGTTGACCTGGGCCATCAGAGTTCCTTTCCGGAGTTGGCTATGCCGATGCGTGCGAAGGCGCGGACATCGGCGTCCGGGTCCTCGAGTGCGGTGCGGAGGGCGGCGGTGACCTCCGGTCGTTCGGCGATCCGCTCGGCCAGACCGCGCACGGCGGCTTTGCGGACGTCGAGATTGCCGTCGGTGACGGCCGAGATCAGCCGCGGCGCGGCGAGATCGGGGTCGGCGACGGCCAGTGCGATCGCCGCGCCTTGGCGCACCTGCCAGGCGGGATCGTCCAGGGCGGCCGCCGCGACGGCCGCGGCGTCGTCGCCGCAGCCGGTCCGGGCGAGCGCGGTCAGCGCGGCGGCCCGAACCAACGGGTCCTGGTCGCCCGCCAGCCGGATCAGGGTCGCCGCGCCGCGCGGATCGCCCACCGCAGCAACGCCTTTCGCGACCGCGATGCGGACGTTCGGCGCCGGGTCGGCGGCCGCGGCATCGAGTTCGACGAGCGCGTCCACCGAGGTGAAACCGGCCACCACGGTGCGGCGCACCTCGGCGTTGGCGTCGGCGAACCAGCTGGACAGTTCCGCGGCGTCGGTGCGGCGGTGCCGCCACAGCGCCTCGATCGCGGCGGCGCGCACCGCGGGTTCCTGCGCCGTCACCGCGACATGCAGGGCCGCGTCGAATTCCGTTCCCGCGACTAGGACTTCGAGCAACTCGGTGAGCAGACCGATGGCGGCGTGGCGCACGGACACATCCGGATCGGACAGGCCCGCCGCGACCAGCGGCGAGGATTCCGCCCACTCTTCGGTGGTCTCGCTGAGCACCGAGAGCGCGGTGCGGCGCACCTCCGGATCGGCGTCGGTCAGGAACGGCCTCAGCTCGGACAGCTGCGGACACTCGTCGGCGAGGTCCATCAGCTCGAGCAGCCGGGCGCTCATCGGGCGCTCCACGCGCCGACCAGCTCCGGCGCCGCGACGTCGGGAACGCCGTCGGGCCGCGTGAAGCCGGGCACCGGAACGATGTAGGGCGCCACCGGACGGGTCAGGAACCGCATGTCGCCGGACTCGCCGCGATAGAGGTTGAGGTGGCAGAACCATTCCGCGTCGTCGCGCGCGGGCCAGTCGGAGCGCTGATGGTAGAGCCCCCATCGACTTTCGGTGCGCCGCAACGACGCCCGCGCCGCCATCTCCGCGCAGTCACGGATGAATGTCACCTCGGCGCACCGCATCAGCTCGTGCGGGGTGTGCCCGCTCATCTGGGAGATGTCGGCGTGCATCCGCTCGAACGCCGCCAGGCCGAGGGTGAGGTAGCTCTGTGTCTTCGGGGGTTGCAGGTAGTCGTTGACGAAGCGGCGCAGTTTGTATTCGACCTGCTGCTGCGGCGGACCGTCCGGATTGCCCAGCGGACGGTAGATCAGCGCGTGCGCCGCCTCGATCTGATCCTCCGGCAGCCCGGGTCGCGCCGCGCCGCGAGCGTATTCGCTCGCGCTCTCCCCCGCGATGTCACCGTAGACGAAGGCGCCGATCATGTAGTTGTGCGGCACCAAGGCCATGTCCCCCGCCGCGTACAGACCCGGCACGGTGGTGGCCGCGTGCTCGTCGACCCACACGCCGGACGCGGAATGTCCGCTGCACAAACCGATCTCGGAGATGTGCATCTCGATGTCGCTGGTGCGGTAGTCGGTGCCGCGACCCGCGTGGAAGGTCCCGCGGGTCGGGCGCTCGGTGGTGTGCAGAATGCCCTCGATCTCTTGGATCGTCGCGTCGGGCAAGTGGCTCAGCTTGAGGTAGATCGGGCCGCGCGCGCTGTCGAGTTCCCGCTTGACCTCGGCCATCATCTGCCCGGACCAGTAGTCGCAGTCGACGAACCGGTTGCCCTCGGCGTTGACCTGGTAGCCGCCGAACGGATTCGCGACGTAGGCGCAGGCGGGACCGTTGTAATCCTTGATGAGCGGGTTGATCTGGAAGCACTCGATGCCGGAGAGCTCCGCGCCCGCATGATAGGCCATCGCGTAGCCGTCGCCCGCGTTGGTCGGGTTCTCGTAGGTGCCGTACAGATAGCCGCTGGCGGGCAGTCCGAGGCGACCGCACGCGCCGGTCGCCAGGATCACCGCGCCCGCCGAAATGGTGACGAATTCGCCTGTCCGCGTATCGAATCCGACGGCGCCGACGGCCCGGCCGTCCACCGTGAGCACCCGTACCGGCATCACCCGGTTGCTGATGGTCACCTTGGCGCGGACGTCGCGGGCGCGCAGGGTGCGATACAGCACCTTCTTCACGTCGCGGCCCTCCGGCATCGGCAGCACGTAGCTGCCGGATCGGTGCACCTTGCGCACCGCGTACTCGCCGTGCTCGTCCTTCTCGAACTTGACGCCGTAGCCCTCCAGCCGCTGCACCATCTCGAAGCCGCGGGTGGCGGTCTGATAGACGGTGCGCTGGTTGACGATGCCGTCGTTGGCGACGGTGATGTCGGCGACGTAGTCCTCCGGGCTCGCCTTGCCGGGCACGACGGCGTTGTTGACGCCGTCCATGCCCATCGCCAGCGCCCCGGAGTGGCGCACGTGCGCCTTCTCCAGCAGCAGCACGTCGGCGCCGTGCCTGGCCGCGGTCAGCGCGGCCATGGTGCCCGCGGTGCCGCCGCCGACGACGAGCACGTCGCAGCTCAGTTCTCGGCGTCCCGCGACAGGTGGAATGTCCATCGACATCCGGATCAGCCCCTTTCCTTCGGTTCGGCCGCACCGCGATTCGGTGTGACCGGGATGCGGTGCAGCCGGCCGGACAGCGAGAACCGGTCGCCGCGATAGCGCACGTACTCGAGGTCGATGGGCCGGCCGGAATCGGTGTAGGTGAGTCGTTCCAGGAACAGCAGCGGCGAGCCGGGCCGCACCGCGAGCAGACCGGCCACCGTCGGGTCGGCCGCGACGGCCTCGATGGACACCGCCGCCGAGCCGAGCGGCAGACCGAGTTCCGCCTCCAGCAGGCCGAAGACGTCGCAGCCGGTGAGATCGCACTCCAGCAGTGGCGCGCCGACGTCGGCGGTGAGGTAGCTGGCATCCAACGACAGCGGCGCGCCGTCGAGATGGCGGACACGTTCGAGCGCCACCACCGGCGTGCCGGGTTCCAGCTCGAGTCGCTCGGCGACGATCGGGGTGGCGGGTACGAGCTCGGCCAGCAGGACCGTGTTGACCACGCGGTCGCTGCCCGTCTCGAAGGTCTCGGCCAAGCCGCGCAGGCGGTCCAGGCCCTGCACGGCCTTGTCGGCCACCACGAACGTGCCCGCGCCGGGAACCCGGTCGACGAGTCCCTCGTCGCGCAGCAGGGCCAGCGCGTCGCGCACGATATTGCGGCTGGTGTCGAAGTCGGCCGCGAGTTGGCTCTCCGAAGGCAACGGCCGGTTGCCGTAGACACCGCTGCGAATGCGCGCCCGCAGAATGTCCCTCACCCGCCGAGCGGGCGCCGAGCGACGTCCGGTGCCGGGATACGTTCTGGCTGTCATGCGGCAAATGCTGGAAACGGATCGTTACGCGCGACGTTTCCGGCGATTACCGGATGGTTACGCCAGTTCCGGATCCCGGCGCAGGTCTTCCACCTGCGAAAACACCCGAGCCCTCCCGAGTATCACCAGTTGACTCAGCTGTCCGATTCGTTGCGCGCGGCGATCTCGGCCAGCAACTTCGCCGGACCGGCGGGCGGGAAACGCGACCGCCAGACCGCGCGGAACTGCCGGGTCAGCGCGGTGGCATCGGTCAGCGGCACCTGGACGAGCGTCCCGCGCTCGAGTTCGGGCGCGGCGATCAGTCTGCTGACCACCGCGGGCGCCACCGCCGCGCGGGCGGCGGCGAGGATCGTGGCCGCCGAGCCCAGTTCCGAGGCAGGTCTTGCGGGCTCGCCGTGGACGCCGAGCACCTCCCAGACCGCATCGCGGGTCCCCGATCCCGGCTCTCGCCAGAGCAGTGGCGTGGCGGTCAGTTCCCGCAGCGACAATGGCCTGCGGCGGCGCGCCCACGGATGGGCGGGCGCGACCACGACGACGAGTTCGTCGGTGCCGAGCACCCGGCTGCCGAGATCCGCGGGCGGATGCGGTCCCTCGACGAACCCGATATCGGCGGCCTCGCTACGGACCAGGTCCATGACCTGGCTGCTGTTGGCCACCTCCAGCGCGACCGTCACCTCCGGGTGGATGCCGCGCAGTGCCTGCAACCACTGCGGAATCCGATGGTCGGCAATGGTTTTGGAGGCCGCCACGCGCAATCGCGGGACGCTGCCCGCGCGCAGGGCGGCAACCGCCACGCCGAAGGAGCGGGCGGCCTCGAGCACCGGGCGCGCGTGATCGACCACCGCGCGGCCCGCCTCGGTCAGCGCCGAACCGGTCGGCCCACGGTCCAGCAGCCGCAGGTGCAACCTGCGTTCCAGCGCGCTGATGCGCATGCTGGCGGCGGGCTGGCTGATGCCATGGCGGCGCGCGGCCGCGCCGAGGCTGCCGAGTTCGGCGACGGAGACGAGCAGATCGAGAACATCCAGATCGGGCGTTCCCGGCGGCAGCGTCATGGGCACCGATTATGGGCCCGGCGGCGGCCCGGAGCGTGGTGGACGGACATAAGCAGATCTTATGAGGTCCTCCGAAAGCGCTCTCTACCTGGGTGACATGCGCGGCGCGAGGGTGAAAGCGTGTGCTGCTTTCCTCGCCTTCTGCCCGGGCTGGCGCTGGTCGCCGGGCTCGCCACCGCCGCGACGCTGATCGGCCGGGCCGCGCCCGTGATCGGAGCGCCGGTGTTCGCGCTCGCTGCCGGGGCGCTGGTCGGGCTCGCGCGTAGGCGGTCGGTGGACGAGGACGGCGTGTTCGGGCCGGGGCTCGCGGTGACCAGGCAGCGAGTGCTCGGGCTCGCCATCGTGCTGCTCGGCCTGGGGCTGCCGTTCGGCGCGGTGCTGAGCGTGGGGCGGCAGACGGCGGTGGTGCTGGTCGGGACCGTCGTGGCGGGCGCGGTCGCCGCGGTCGTGGTCGGCAGGATGCTGGCGCTGGATCGGGAGTCGGCGACGCTGGTCGCGGTGGGGACGACGATCTGCGGCGCGTCGGCGATCGCGGCGGCGACCGCGGTGATCAAGCCGGACCGGGAGCGGGTCGCCTACGCGCTCGGCACCATCTTCGTCTTCAACGTCCTTGCGGTGCTGGCCTTTCCGCCGCTCGGCCGACTGCTCGGCATGTCCGAGGAGGCGTTCGGGCTGTGGGCGGGCACCGCGATCAACGACACCTCGTCGGTGCTGGCGGCGGGCGCGATCTTCGGGCCCGCGGCGGCGCAGTTCGCGGTGATCGTGAAACTGGTGCGCAGTCTGCTGATCGTGCCGATGTGCGTGGGGTTGCACCTGGGGCAGCGCGACACCGGGAATTCCGGCGGTGGGCGACGCGGCGCCAGGCAACACGACGCCGGCCAACCTGACGCTGGGCGACGCAGCGCCGGGCAAGCCGAGGCCGAGACCGACCACCGCCGCGCGGCATGGCAAGTGGTGCCGCTGTTCGTGGTGCTCTTCGTGGCGGCCTCGGTGATCGCCGGGTTCGGGTTGGTGCCCGAAGCGTGGTCGGGGCCGCTGGGCGCGGTGAGCGCGTGGTTGATCGCGGCGGTGCTGGCGGCGATCGGGACGTCGCTCTCGTGGCAACGGGTGCGCACGGCGGGCGTGCGGCCGCTGATATTCGGCGGGGCGCTCGGGCTGGTGCTCGCCGTGTCGTGCTTGGGTTTGCAGCAGCTCACCGGGTGGCTCTGAAGTATTCGGGTGACGAGAGCCACTCTCAGCGCCCGCCGTCGTCGGGCAGGCGCCCGTCGGAACGAGGGACAATGGCAGGGTGACGTGCCTCGTGTGGTACGCCGCCTACGGCTCGAACATGCATCACCGCCGCCTGCACTGCTATCTCGAAGGCGGCAGGCCCGAAGGCGGCGCGATCGAACTGCCCGGATGCCGCGACCGTTCCGGCCCGCGGCGGTCCCGCCCGCTCGTGCTGCCCGGCCTGCTCTACTTCGCCACCGAATCGCTCACCTGGACCGGCGGCCGGGCCTTCTACGCGCCGGACGCCGCGGGCGAGACGGCCGTCCGCGCCTACCTGCTGACGGCCGCGCAGTTCTCCGACATCGTCGCCCAAGAGATGTATCGCCCGCCGGGCGAGGATCTCGACCTGACCGAGGTGCTCGCCGACGGTCGCACCGCCCTCGGCCCCGGACGCTACGAAACCCTGGTCCGCGCGGGCACTCTCGACGGCCACCCGATCCTCACCTGCACCGCCCCCTGGCGCCACACCGACCTTCCCGGCAACCCACCCGCCCCCGCCTACCTGCGCCACCTCGCCGCGGGCATCACCGAATCACACGGCTGGCCGCTCCCCCGCACCGCCGCCTACCTCGCCACCCGTCCCGGCGCCGACCTGCACTGGACTCCCACCTCCGTCGCCAACCTCCTCCGCACCACGGATCCCCCGCCCGTTCCCGCCGGATAACGCTCGCCCCGGAAAGCGTCCGGCGGCGCCCTCGAAGACCAGGCTTCCCGCCTTGTCCACGATTTCACCGATGGCCTCGTCCGCGTTCAGCACTCGGCCGTGTTCGTTCAGCCGGCGGTTTCGCAGTCCCGCAGAGTTTCGGGATCGACCACCGCTACTAGGTGCGGTGTTTCTCCACCAGCTCCGCGTAGGCGGGATCGTCCACGACCAGGAACCGATCGTGTTCCAGCCCCACATCCAGATCGCGCAAGCGACGCATCCCCGCCGTATCGGTGACGACGATCTGGCAGTCCACGGGTCGGATGTCGTCTTCGAGCTGAGCGGTGCCGCGGGTCGGATTGATGCCTGCCACGGTGGCGCCCGCCAGCGCGGCAGCGCCCAGCCAGAAGCTGAAGTCGGGGACGTTGTCCAGCAGCACGCCGATATGAAAAGGCCCCTCGCGCCGCAACTCCCGAGCCAGTGCCGCGCGTGCGGCCGATTCCCGCACCACCGCGTCCCATGTCCAGTCGCGGGCGCGCGTGCGCAGCCCGAGCCGATCGTCATCGAGCCGGTCCAGCAACATCGACGCGATGTCCCCGTGCCGTGCCGTGCGCCCGTCCTTCACGCCGAACACGTCCGCCCCGGAAACGGGTCCGGCCGCACGGTATTCCGTGCGGCCGGAGGCGAAAGGCAGAGATCAGGCCAAGTTCAGGGAGCGGCCGATGATCTCCTTCATGATTTCGGTGGTGCCGCCGTAGATGGTCTGGATGCGGGCATCCATGTAGGCCTTGGCGATCGGGTATTCCTTCATGTAGCCGTAGCCGCCGTGCAACTGCAGGCAGCGGTTGATGAGGTCGAGCTGTTCCTCGGTGCTCCACCACTTGGCCATGGCGGCATCCTCGGCGGAGAGCTTGCCCGCGTTGAGGTCGTCGATGAAGCGGTCGACCATGATGCGCACGGCCGTGGTCTTGGTGGCCAGTTCGGCGAGCACGAAGCGGGTGTTCTGCAGCGCGCCGATCGGCTTGCCGAACGCCTTCCGGTCGCGCACGTACTGGCAGGTCATCTCCAGCGAGGCCTCCATGGCGGAGGCGGCCATGACGGCGATGGACAGTCGCTCCTGGGGCAGGTTGTGCATCAGGTGGATGAAGCCCATGCCCTCGGTGCCGAGCAGGTTCTTGCCGGGCACCCGCACGTCGGTGAAGCTGAGCTCGGCGGTGTCCTGGGCCTTGAGGCCGATCTTGTCCAGGTTGCGGCCGCGCTCGAAGCCCGCCATGCCGCGCTCGACCACCAGCAGGCTGAAGCCCATGGCACCCTTCTCGGGGTCGGTCTGGGCGACGACGATGACGATGTCGGCGTTGATGCCGTTGGTGATGAAGGTCTTGGCGCCGTTGAGGATCCAGTCGTCGCCGTCGCGCACCGCGCGGGTCTTGATGCCCTGCAGGTCCGAGCCGGTGCCGGGCTCGGTCATCGCGATGGCGGTGATGATCTCGCCGGAACAGAACCCGGGCAGCCACCGCTGCTTCTGCTCGTCGTTGGCCAGCTCCAGCAGGTACGGCGCGACGACGTCGTTGTGCAGCGAGAAGCCGAGGCCGGAGTACTGGCCCTTCACGCACTCCTCGGTGATGACCGAGTTGTAGCGGAAGTCCTTCACCCCGCCGCCGCCGTACTCTTCCGGGACGGCCATACCGAGGAAGCCCTGCTTGCCCGCCTCCAGCCAGACCGCGCGATCGACGATGCCCTGCTCTTCCCACTTCGCGTGGTTCGGCGCGACGTGCTGATCGAGAAACTTGCGGAACGACTCCCGGAACAGATCGTGTTCGGGCTCGAACAGTGTGCGCTCCACACCAACCTCCTAGTGACCACACCGGGCGGTCCACACCGACCCGTCGTTACCGCATACGTTACCCGGAGCACGAATGACAGTTCACTTCACGTCTGAAATTCGCGCGCTCACCTGGCATGGGTAGCGCCATCGTCGACATATTCGCGCCGATTCCCGACAAACCTGAGCACCTAGGTTTCAATAGCTTCTCGCTATTGAAACGAGGTCAGGCGGGAAGGTCGAGGCCCTTGGCAAGCACCGGCCACGACGCGACGAGCGCGTCCTCCCAGGGCATGTTCGCCGTGTCACCGCCGCCGGTGGCCACGACCGTTCTGACGAAGTTGTAGCCGACCGGGTCGCTGATCTGAGCGCAGCCGCTGTAGGCCGCGACCGCGCGGTAGCGTCCCGGCGCGGCGATCGGCAGTTGCAGCACCGAGGTTCCCGACATCGAGAGTCCCGCGATGGCATTCGTACCGTTCGCGCCCAGCGCGCGATCGATCAACGGCGGCAGCTCGTCGGTCAGGAAGGTTTGCCACTTGTTGACTCCGAGCACGGGATCGGGCGCTCGCCAGTCGGTGTAGTAGGTCCACGCCCCACCGACCGGCTGGACGACGTTGACGTTCTTGTCGGCGAGGAACTCCAGCGCGGTGGTCCGCTGCTGCCAGGTGGCCGTATCCTGACCGCCGCCCGCGCCGTCGAGCAGGTACAGCGTCGGGCGTGGCGCCGAGGTGTCGGCCGCACGCTGGACGTCGATCTCGATCGTCCGGTCCATGGCGGCCGAGTACACCTCGAGCCGCAGGCTGCGGCCGTCGAGCACGGTGCTGCCGGTGATGCGGGAGGCGTTGGCGCGCAGTGACATTCCGGATGCGGCGAGCGAGTCGTTCGTCGTCGCCGCCGCGTTTCCGGCGACCGTCGCGGTGACGCCGCAGACGAGCACGGCCGCGCCGGCCGTGACGGCCGATCTGATTCTTCTCCTGCTCATCTCCCCACGCTACGTACCTGTAGCTGAGAGATTGCCAAGCTGATTCTTGATATTGGCTCAGAAAGGCAGCAACCCGCGCACCCGGCCGACCAGGGTGCGGCCCGCGTCGCGCTCGCGCTCGGCGAACAGGAACTTCATCTCCTCCTCGAGCCCCTTGCGCACCACATCACGCAGATCGGTGGCGGCGGCGTCGAGATCGTCGGCGTCGCGCCAGGGCGCCGGATCGATCGGCGCGCCCGCGGAGAAGTAGAACCGTTCGGGACGGGGGATCGGCGTCGGACCCAGACCGCGCAGCAGCGGCGGGGTGAGCTCGCGCTTGAGACCGAGCGCCTCGACCGTCCAGCGCAGCGGGCGCATCACCGGGTGGTCGCCGTCGAAGACGATGTCGTAGGCGTCGTCCACGCCGATCATCGCGACCGGCACGATCGGGGCGCCCGCCTCGATCGCCATCCGCGCGAAGCCGCTGCGCCCCTCCCACTTGAGCAGGTACTTCTCGTTCTTGCGGCGCACCGCCTCGCGCCCGCCGCCGGGGAAGACGATGACCGCCTCGCCCCGCGCGAGCAGCGCCATGCAGTTGTGCCGGTTGCCCCGGACCGCGCCGTAGTAGTGCAGGAAGTGGCGTAGGCCCGGCACCGCGATCAGCACGTTCTCGGCGAGGCCGCGGATCAGCCTGCCGCGGCGGCGCAGCACCTCGGGCATGAGCAGCGGAGCGTCGATGCCGCCCATCAGATTGTGGTTGCCGACCAGCAGCACCGGGCCGTCGGCGGGAATGTTGTCCAGGCCGTAGAAGCGTGGACTCGTCCAGGCTCGCAGCGGTGCGAGCAAGGCTTCGATCAGCCGGATGTCGGTCTCGTCGAGACGCACCTCGAGTGGCGCCCCGTCGGTCAACACCACCGCGGTAGGCGAGGATTCAGGCATAGGTGGCTACCCCATCGCATGTCGGATCCCAGCACATCGTCGTACGGAATTTCACGTCCCCTGCGCCGCAATCGAATACGGCTTCGGGCCCACCCTACCCGATGGCTTTGGAACACGTTGCAACACGG
Organism: Nocardia sp. bgisy118; assembly: GCF_057708605.1. NCBI lineage: Bacteria > Bacillati > Actinomycetota > Actinomycetes > Mycobacteriales > Nocardiaceae > Nocardia > Nocardia sp. bgisy118. The sequence continues at coordinate 13,974 of NZ_JBYISM010000013.1, forward strand.
GCGATCGATTTGTGTGGCCGGTCACAACACCGGCTTGCGCCGAATCGGCGGCCCCGCAGCAATTCGACGTCGAATCCCCTTGTGGCCGAACGTAGTCCGAGCGCAGATCGAACACCGCCGTACAGAGATCCGACACGTCACGTCCGGCATCCGCCGGAGACCGAACGTGACGGTCGGTTCTATTTTCCGTCCCTCGGCGGAGCGCACCGCGGGCTACCCTTCGATGGGCGCCGCGCCGTCGCCGCCCGCGTGGGCGTATTCCGAGAGCGCCGCGGCCAACGCGTGCGGTACCCGCGCCCTGACCCTGGTGCCCGACTCCTCGTGGGTGGAGGACAGGATCCGGCCGTCGGCGTGAATGCGCGCCAGCAGATCGCCGCGGGTGTACGGCAGCAGCACGCCGACCTCGACGTCCAGCCCGCCGAGCACCTCGGCCAGCCGGTCGAGCAGGCTGTCGATGCCCTCGCCGGACTGGGCCGAGACGAACTCGGCGTCCGGAAGCAGGGCGCGCAGCTTGGTCAGCTCCATCGGATCGACGGCATCGATCTTGTTCAGCACCAGCAGTTCCGGCGGGGCGGCCGAACCCTGCTCCTTGATCACGTCGGTGATCACCTCGCGCACGGCCTTGATCTGCTCCGCGGGCAGCGAGTCGGAGCCGTCCACCACGTGCAGCAGCAGATCGGCGCCGGTGACCTCCTCCAGGGTCGAGCGGAACGCCTCGACCAACTGGGTCGGCAGGTGCCGCACGAACCCGACGGTGTCGGTGAACACGACCTCGCGGCCGTCGTCGAGGTCGGCGCGCCGGGTGGTCGGGTCCAGGGTCGCGAACAGCGCGTCCTGGACCAGAAGACCCGCGCCGGTGAGCGCGTTCATCAGGCTGGACTTGCCCGCGTTGGTGTAGCCGACGATGGCGACCTGCGGGATGCCCGAGGACGAGCGCCGCGCCCGCTTGGTCTCGCGGGCGGTCTTCATCTCCCGGATCTCGCGCCGGAGCTTGGCCATGCGCTCGCGAATGCGGCGACGGTCGGTTTCGATCTTGGTCTCACCGGGACCGCGCAGACCCACGCCGCCGTTGCTGCCCGCACGACCACCGGCCTGCCGGGACATCGACTCACCCCAGCCGCGCAGCCTGGGCAGCATGTACTCCATCTGGGCCAGGGCGACCTGCGCCTTGCCCTCGCTGGAGGTGGCGTGCTGGGCGAAGATGTCCAGGATCAGGGCGGTCCGGTCGATCACCTTCACCTTGACCACCTTCTCCAGCGCGGTCAGCTGGGCCGGGGTCAGTTCACCGTCGCAGATGACGGTGTCGGCGCCGGTCTCCAGCACCACGGAGCGCAGCTCGTCGGCCTTGCCGGAACCGATGTAGGTGGCCGGGTCCGGACGGTCGCGACGCTGGATCAGCGCCTCGAGCACCTCCGAACCGGCGGTCTCGGCGAGCGCGGCCAGCTCGGCCATGCTCGCCTCGGCCTGGGCCACCGAGCCCGAGGTCCACACGCCGACCAGCACGACCCGTTCCAGGCGCAGCTGCCGGTACTCGACCTCGGTGATGTCGGTGAGCTCGGTGGACAGACCGGCGACGCGGCGCAGCGAGCTGCGTTCGTCCAGCTGCAGCTCGCCGACCGTCGGCTCTTCGGTCCAGCCGTTGCGCTTCATCCGGGCGGCACGTTCGGCCACCACGTCACCGGAGCGCTCGGTGTCGTCGGCCGAGTCGACGAAATCGTCGTCGGCCGGATTGATGTCATACGTCTCTGAATTCCTCATACACCATCCATGCTGCCACGGTACGACCACCGGGCGCATTCCGTTATTCGCCGGGCGCGCTCAGCGTCCGTTCCACCAATCTTCGGCGAGCGTGCCGGTGGCGACCAGCACAGAGGGCCCGCGCAGCCATGCCGACCCGCCTTCGAGGCGCACCGTGACCGCGCCGCCGGGCACCCGGACCGTCACCTGGCCGGTGTCCTCGGCGATGCGGAAGCCATCGGCGGCCAGCGCCGCCGCGGCCGCCGCCACGGTTCCCGTTCCGCACGAACGGGTTTCGCCCACACCGCGCTCGTAGACGCGCATGTCGACCGCGCGGTCCGCGTCCAGCGGGGTCAGGATCTCGACGTTCACCCCGTGCGGGAAGAGGTCGGGGTCGTAGCCGGGCGAGACGGTCAGATCGAGCTTGCCGAGCGCCTCCGCCGACAGCCCGGCGTCCACGCAGGCCAGATGCGGATTGCCGACATCGATGCCGATCCCCGGATACGGCCAACCCGCGATGGTCGCCGTGGATTCCCCGAGTTCCTTCACCCGGCCCATCGTGACGGTCACCTCGCCCTCGACCGGGCCGCCCGCGTGCACGGTGACCGGCCGGGCGCCCGCCCTGCTGCCCACTACGTACTCCGCGCGCGGCTCGCGACCGGTCGCGGCCAGGTAGTGCGCGAAGACCCGCACGCCGTTGCCGCACATCTCGGCCAGGGAGCCGTCGGCGTTGCGGTAGTCCATGAACCAGTCGTCCGCGCCGACGCCCTCGGGCAGGTCGGCGAGCACGCCCGCGTCCCGCAGCGCACCGGCCCGCGCGACCCGCAGCACGCCGTCGGCCCCGAGACCGCGCTGCCGGTCGCAGAGCGCGGCGACACGGTCCGGGGTCAGGTCGAGCCGGACATCCTCGTCGGGCAGCACCACGAAGTCGTTCTGGGTGCCGTGCCCCTTCGTGAATTCGATGTCCGTCACGCGTGTGCTCTCCTCATGGTCGTCATCTGGCAAACGTCCGGCGCTGCCGGGAAATTTCGTACAGTGCCACCGCGGCGGCCGAGGGCGCGCCGAGCGAGCTCGCGGTGCCGCCCATCGGGATGGACACCAGGTCGTCGCACGCATCCTGCCAGGCGGCGCTCATCCCGCTGGTCTCGTTGCCGATGACCAGGATGGTGGCCTCGGTGAAATCGTGGTCGAACACCGCGTGCGTCCCGTGCTCGTCGGTGCCGACGATCCGGGTCGGAATGCCGCGCGCGATCTGGCGATCGCGCAGTTCGAGCACCTGGGCGGGCCCGGCGGCACGGTAGACGGGGACCGCGAACAGCGAGCCCGTGGAGGCACGCACCGAGTGCGGGTCGTACTGGTCGGCGCCGTGGCCGGTGACGATGACCGCGCACGCGCCGAAAGCGTCCGCCGACCGGATCAAGGTGCCGAGATTGCCCGGCGAGTTGGGCCGGTCGAACACCACGACGACCGGCGGGTCCTCGCCGGGTTCGCCGGGCTCGAAGGTCTCCAGCTCGGGCTGACGCGACATCGCGACGGCCACCAATTCCGGTACCCCGCCTGCCTTTTCGCCCAGCTCCGCCATCAACTCCGGGACCAAGCCAACCTGCGGCACGTCGGTGGTGTCGAGCACCTCCCTCGCCCAGCCGGACAGGTCCGGCGCGCCGAGCCGGTAGAGCAGCGTCTCCAGCGGCCACCCGTTGGCGAGCGCCTGGGTGATCGGGCGCACGCCCTGCACCAGGAACCGGCTGTCGCGGTGGCGCTTGGTGCGATTGTTCAGGTATGCCTGCCACACCTGCACGGAAGCGTTGCGGGTGCTGACGCGTCTGGTCACTGAGGGGTCCGTTCTGTGCTGTCGATCGCGCCCGGCGTTTCGATCGCGCGCGGCGTTCCGATCGCATGCGGTGTGTCGATTGCACTCGGTGTTTCGATCGCACTCGGCGTTTCGATCGCACGCAGCGCCGCGCCGAGCAGGTCAGGATCCGCGCCGTCCACCCAGCGCACCCGGGGATCGCGGCGGAACCAGGAGCGCTGCCTGCGCACGTAGCGGCGGGTGCCGATGAAAGTGTGTTCCTCGGCGTGGTTCAGGTCGTATTCGTTGTCCAGATAGGCGAGGACTTGCGCGTAGCCGATGGCCCTGCGCGCGGTGACGCCCTCGCGCAGGCCCTGATCGATCAGTCCGCGCACCTCGTCGACCAGTCCCGTCTCGAACATCAGCGCGGTGCGTCGCTCGATGCGCGCGTCCAGTTCGGCGGTGTCGCGGTCGACGCCCAGGATGACGGTGTTCCAGCGCGGTGCGCCGATGGTCGGCGCCGAGGCCGCGAACGGCTGCCCGGTGAGCTCGACGACCTCCAGCGCTCGCACCATGCGGCGGCCGTCGGTGGGCAGGATGGTGGCGGCCGCGACCGGATCCGCCGAGCGCAGCGCCGCGTGCACGGCGGCAACGCCGTCGTCGGCCAAGACCCGCTCCCACCGGGCGCGCACCGCCGGATCAGTGGCCGGGAACTCCCACTCGTCCAGCAGCGCCTGCACGTACATCATCGAGCCGCCCACGATGACCGGCGTGCGGCCGCGGGTCATGATGTCCTCGACGTCGGCGGTCGCCGCGCGCTGATAGGTGGCCACGCTCGCGGTCTCGGTCACCGCGAGCACGTCGAGCTGGTGGTGCGGGATGCCGCGCCGTTCCGCGACGGGCAGCTTGGCGGTGCCGATGTCCATGCCGCGGTAGAGCTGCATGGCGTCGATGTTCACGATCTCCCCGTCGAGGCGGGCCGCGAGATCGAGTCCGAGATCGGACTTGCCGGTGGCGGTGGGGCCGACCACCGCGATCGGCACGCTCATCGCACCTCCCTCTCCGGTCGCCAGACGCTCACGTGATAGCCAACTCCGAACGGCGCGTCCCGGTAGTGGGTTTCGACGGATGGGTCCGACGGATCCGCGGCGAACAGACCGCCCAGGACTTGGTAGGCGGCCCGCCCCGATACGGCCAGCTCGGCGCACAGCCCGGGATCGAGCGCGCGCAGGGCCGACCGGTCGCCCGCGCTCAGCGCGCAGTCGAGCTCGGCTTGCAGCGGAACGGCGCGCTCGTCGAGATAGCCGGGCGATTTGACGGTCAGGGTGGCGGCGCCGTCGGCGACGACGAGGACGCCGCGCGGCTCGTCGTCGGCGTCCAGCTCCGCACGTAGCTCCGCGCCGAGCTCCAGGCACCGCGCGGGGGCGGTGTCGGGCGCGATCAGACGCGCGGTGGCGCGGGCAGCCGGCGCGACGCGCCCCCGCAACCATCCGGCGATCAAGGCGGGCAACGGAAGCTGCGGATCCGGAGCGAACCCGGGCGCGTCGGCCAGCGCGACCCGCACGTCCGCGCCGAAACCGCGGAAAGTTCCCGCCGATTCCGGACCGAGCACACCGTCTGCGGTCCCGATGCCGAGCACCGTCCACCGCTGCGTCACCGCCGCCAGCTCCCCGGCGGCGTTCAACGCGGCCGCGCGCAACACGGCGGGCGGGTCGGCCGGATCCGCCCCGGCTCCGAGCGCCGCATCGCCGCCGAGTTCGGGCACCAGGATCGGCGGCGACGGGACCAGGGCCGCAATACTGAACACGCGATAAACCGTATCTGTTCGGCCCGCGGGCCCGGCGCACGGCGGTACCGAGACGCCCGCCGGTCGGCTTCGAGTGTCTGTAGCGTCAATTCGCCCCGAGATTGATAGTGTCGACATGCGACAACCCAGGTCACCAGGGGTTGTCCGCCCGGGGTTTCATCTCGGAGAGAGCGTGGATCAATGGTCTCGAGGGCTCGGACCGGGTTCAATGGGATGAGCTAGGGCGTAACCAGGCAGCCGTGACGCGCGGCAGGGACGGAGAATGATGACCGACAGCAACGGAACCGCGAAGGCCACTCCCGGCACGACACCGCGCCCCTCCGGTGCCCCGAAGCCCGGTGGCCAGAAAACTCATCCCAAGCCCCACGCGGTCAAGCCCGCACCGGGCCCAGCCGATCAGCAGCACCCGCACGCGGTGGTCGTGCCCACCGTCACCGACCCCAGCCGCTGGGGCCGGGTCGACGAGGACGGCACCGCCTGGGTGAAGACGGCCGAGGGCGAACGGATTGTCGGCTCCTGGCAGGCCGGCGACGCCGCCGAGGGCCTCGAGCACTTCGGCCGCCGCTTCGACGACCTCGCCACCGAGGTCGCGCTGCTGGAGGCGCGGCTCGCCGCGGGCGCCGACGCCCGCAAGACCAAGGCCGCCGCGCTGGCGCTGGCCGAATCGCTGCCCACCGCCGCCGTCATCGGCGACATCGACGGGCTGGCCAAGCGGCTGCAAGCTATCACCGAGCACTCCGAGGAAGCGGCCGCGCACGCCAAGGAGGAGAAGGAGCGCGCCCGCCACGAGCACACCGAGCGCAAGGAAGCGCTCTGCGCCGAGGCCGAGCAGATCGCCGCCGAATCCACCCAGTGGAAGGCCGCGGGCGACCGGCTGCGCGAGATCCTCGACGAATGGAAGTCCATCCGCGGCGTGGATCGCAAGGTCGACGACGCGCTGTGGAAGCGCTACTCCAAGGCCCGCGAATCCTTCAACCGCCGCCGCGGCGCGCACTTCGCCGAACTCGACCGCGAGCGGGCCGCCGCCAAGGGCCGCAAGGAAGAGCTGTGCGTGCAGGCCGAGGAACTGTCCGGCTCCACCGACTGGGTCGGGACCGCCGCCGTCTTCCGCGACCTGCTCGCCGAGTGGAAGGCCGCGGGCCGCGCGCCCCGCGAGGCCGACGAGGCGTTGTGGCGGCGCTTCAAGAGCGCCCAGGACGTGTTCTTCGCGGCGCGCAACGCCGCGGTCTCCGAGCGCGACGCCGAGTTCGAGTCGAACGCGTCCGCCAAGGAGGAGCTGCTGCACGCCTACGAGCACATCGACCCGGCGACCGGACTCGATGCCGCCAGGGCGCAGCTGCGCGAGCTACAGGACAAGTGGGACGCCATCGGCAAGGTGCCACGGGAACGCATCCAGGAGCTCGAGGGCAAGTTGCGGTCCATCGAGAAGCGGGTCCGCGACGCGGTGGACGCCCAGTGGCGGCGCACCGACCCCGAGGCCGTGGCGCGCGCCGCTCAGTTCCGCGAGAAGGTCGCCCAGTTCGAGGAGCAGGCGGCCAAGGCGCAGGCGGCGGGCAAGCAGCGCGACGCCGAAAAGGCGCTCGAACAGGCCAAGCAGTGGCGCGAGTGGGCCGAGGCCGCGGAGGGCGCCGTCAGCAACCGCTGACCCGCGCGCGATTCCGGTTGGCGGCCAACGTCTTTCGGCCGGGCCGGTAGCGTCGACCCGGTGCGACAGGTATGGGACGCGTGGGGCCACGTGCTGATCGTGTGGGCGTGCGCGGTACCCGCGCTGGTCGCGGCGATCGTCTCGATGACGCGATGGCGGACGCGCCGCGGGCTGACGCCGGAGCTCGCGCTGCGGTACACAGCGGCTGAGGTGGGCCTGGTCGCGGGCACCTTGCCCTGGGTGTGGATGATCCTGACACCGGTGGCGGGCGAAGGCGCGGTCAGCCTGGTGCCGCTGCGGGATCTCGTCGCGACGCTGAGCGATTCGCCGTCGAGCGCGGTCGTCCAAATCGGCGCGAACACACTGCTGTTCGTGCCGCTCGGCTTCTTCCTTCCGCTGCGCCTGCCCTGGTTCACGGGCGTCGCGCGGATGACCTCGCTCGGTGCGGCGGTGTCCGCGACGCTGGAAATCGCGCAGTACGTGTTCGATCTCGGCCGCGTGTCCTCCGTGGACGACGTGCTGATGAACGCCGCGGGCGCGGGCTTGGGCGCGCTGCTGGCCCGGATCCATGTCGCGCGACGCGAGGCCGGTCGCTCACGCAGCGCTCGCGTGCTCGCTCAGCTGGGCTGGGCTGCTTGACGCAGCCCGCTCGAGGTGACGGCTCGCCCGTGTGACAGGCGAGGCCCGGCAGTGCTCAGGAGTCGCCGAGCAGCCTGCGGCGGTCGCGTTCCTCGGCGGCCGCCGCGGCATTGCGGCGCTGTTCCTCGGCGGCCAGGTGCACGGACGTGCGGCTCCACACCACGCGGATCCAGTGGAAGGTCAGCACCATGATGGCCAGCGTGCCGACGATCAGGCCGATGCCGGGGCCCGCGCCGACGTAGTTGCCGAGGCCCGGGGTCTGGCGGTGCCAGATCGAGAAGACGCCGAACACGCTGCCGATGGCCGAACCCGCGACCGCGATCCAGGCCAGCACCCAGCGCCGGGTCATCAACGCCAGCAACGAGAAGCCGATGCCGAACACCACGACGAACCAGACGAAAATGCGCGAGGGCAGCCCGATGTGCTCGATCCCGGTGACGTCGGTGTCGAGCAGCACGTCGAAGCCGCGCGCGCTGCCCGCGTGCGACAGCACCAGCGAGAACAGCAGCACGAACACCGCGCCCGCCACCACCATGGCGCGCACGCCGGGATCGATCTCCCCGGCCAGGCGTCGCTCGACAGCGTCGAGCTCGGCACGGAACTGCTCGAAATCCTTGCTCTCGACCGAGCTCACGGCGCTGTCGTCTCCTTCTGCATGGTCGGCGTGTGGCTTGTCCGCGTCCACTGTGCCAGCACCGTCGGCCGCCGCGTCATCCGACCCACTACGCGCGGTAGTACCGGGCTCGGCTTCGGGCGTCGCGCCGCTCCCAGCGGCGTCGGCCGCGCCCCGCACGGAATCGTCGGGGCCCTGGCGTGGGGTCTCGTCGTCTCCCGCGGCGGGGCGCGCGCTCATGCCTGCGCCTCGCCGGCGCTCGGCTCCGGCATGCGCAGAGCGCGCTGGCACATGATTCGCTCGCTACGCTCGCTCATGCGTCGCAGCCCGTCGCGCAGCCGGAGGCGACCGGCTCCTTGGCAGGCGCGCCGATCTGCGGCAACCCGAGGCCGACGCCGATGGGCGCGGTCTTCGGCGTGACGCCGCGCTCGTGCGCGTCGCCCGCCCGGGTCCTGCGGTGGGTCTTGATCGGGGCGTCCGCGATCAGGTGGTGCGGCGCGGCCTCGGTGATGTCGACGGTGATCACGTCGCCGGGGCGCACCGGCTCGGCGGTGCCGCCGGGCCGGAAGTGCACCAGCCTGCCGTCGCGGGCCCGCCCGCTCATCCGCGCGGTCGCGGCGTTCTTCTTGCCCGCGCCGTCCGCGACGAGCAGCTCCACCTCGGTGCCGATCAGCGCGCGGTTGGCCTCCAGCGAGACCTCCTCCTGCAGCGCGATCAGCCGGTCGTAGCGTTCCTGGACCACCTGCTTGGGCAGCTGGTCGGGCATGTCGGCGGCGGGCGTGCCGGGCCGCTTCGAGTACTGGAAGGTGAACGCGCTGGTGAAGCGGGCCTGGCGCACCACGTCCAGCGTCTCCTGGAAGTCCTCCTCGGTCTCGCCGGGGAAGCCGACGATGATGTCGGTGGTGATGGCCGCGTGCGGCATGGCCGCGCGGACCTTCTCGATGATGCCCAGGTAGCGCGCCTTGCGGTAGGAGCGTCGCATGGCCTTGAGCACCCGGTCCGACCCGGACTGCAACGGCATGTGCAGCTGCGGGCAGATGTTCGGCGTCTCGGCCATCGCCTCGATGACGTCGTCGGTGAACTCGGCCGGGTGCGGCGAGGTGAACCGGACGCGCTCGAGACCGGCGATGCCGCCGCAGGCGCGCAGCAGCCTCGCGAACGCGCTGCGGTCGCGCGGCTCGTCCGGGTCGACGAAGTTGACGCCGTAGGAGTTCACGTTCTGACCCAGCAGCGTCACCTCGAGCACGCCCTGATCGACCAGCGCCTGCACCTCGGCGAGCACGTCGCCGGGACGGCGGTCCACCTCCTTGCCGCGCAGCGACGGCACGATGCAGAACGTGCAGGTGTTGTTGCAGCCCACCGAGATCGACACCCAGCCCGCGTACGCGGACTCACGCTTGGCGGGCAGCGTCGACGGGAAAGCCTCCAGCGATTCCAGGATCTCGACCTGGGCCTCTTCGTTGTGCCGCGCCCGTTCCAGCAGCACCGGCAGCGAGCCGATGTTGTGCGTGCCGAACACCACGTCCACCCACGGCGCCTTGCGCACGACGGTGTCACGGTCCTTCTGCGCCAGGCAGCCGCCGACCGCGATCTGCATGCCCGGCCTGTCCGCCTTGATCGGGGCGAGGTGGCCGAGGGTGCCATAGAGCTTGTTGTCGGCGTTCTCGCGCACCGCGCACGTGTTGAAGACCACGAGGTCCGCCGTCGCCCCCGGCGCGGCCTTCACATAGCCCGCGTCCTCCAACAGGCCGGACAAGCGTTCGGAATCGTGCACGTTCATCTGGCACCCGAAGGTGCGGACCTCGTAACTGCGCACTCCCGCCACAACCTGTCCGATCGAATCCACCCATCCAGGGTACGGGGGCCCGTCGAGCGGGTTTCGAGCGCATCGCCGCAGGCTCCGGGCCTCGTCGCGGTCCGGTGCCGGAGACGGCCGAGACATTACAGAGCTGTGACGTTTCGGCGTGGCGGACCGGTGTGTCGCCGAAACCGGGGCAAATTCGGTTTTTCCCCTTAAGGTCAAGGACCATGACCGACGCCGCCGCCGCGCCCGACACGACCGGGGACGCCACGAGCTTGGACAAGGGCCCCGCCACCAGCGCGCCGCCGATGATCTCGATGCGCAAAGTGGACAAGCACTTCGGTGATCTGCACGTCTTGCGCGATATCAATCTCGAGGTCCCCAAGGGACAGGTCGTCATCGTTCTCGGCCCCTCGGGTTCCGGGAAATCGACCCTGTGCCGCACCATCAACCGGCTCGAGCCGATCGACTCCGGCGACATCGCCGTCGACGGCGTGCCGCTGCCCGCGGAGGGCAAGGCGCTGGCCGCGCTGCGCGCCGACGTCGGCATGGTGTTCCAGTCGTTCAACCTGTTCGCGCACAAGACCATCGTCGAGAACGTGATGCTCGCGCCGATCAAGGTGCGCAAGGTCAAGAAGGACGCGGCGCGAACCCGCGCCATGGAACTGCTCGAGCGGGTCGGCATCGCCAACCAGGCCGAGAAGTACCCGGCTCAGCTGTCCGGCGGCCAGCAGCAGCGCGTGGCCATCGCCCGCGCGCTGGCGATGAACCCGAAGGTGATGCTGTTCGACGAGCCGACCTCGGCGCTGGACCCCGAGATGGTCAACGAGGTGCTCGAGGTGATGGTCTCGCTGGCCAAGGACGGCATGACGATGCTGGTGGTCACCCACGAGATGGGCTTCGCGCGCCGCGCGGGCAACCGGGTGCTGTTCATGGCCGACGGTCAGGTGGTCGAGGACACCGAGCCCGAAACCTTCTTCACCGCACCGAAATCCGAGCGCGCCAAGGACTTCCTGGGCAAGATTCTCAGTCACTGACCCACCCGGCACAGACGACGGCATCGACAGTCACACAAGGAGTTAGGAACTCGATGAGGATCAATCGTGCACTTCGACTCGGGGTCGGGGCGATCGCCCTGGCTTTGGCCGCCACCGCCTGCGGCGGCGGTGACGAGGGCAGCGCCCTCGACCACGCCAAGGAAGGCAAACTGACCATCGGTATCAAGTTCGACCAGCCGGGTCTGGGTCTGCGCACCAAGGACGGCTCCTACACCGGCTTCGACGTCGAGGTCGCCAAGTACGTGGCAGGAAAGCTCGGCGTGCAGCCGGATTCCATCACCTTCAAGGAATCGCCGACGCCGCAGCGCGAGACGCTGATCGAGAACGGTCAGGTCGATTTCATCGTCGCCACCTACTCGATCAACGACAAGCGCAAGGAGAAGGTCGATTTCGCGGGCCCGTACTACGTGGCGGGCCAGTCACTGCTGGTGAAGGCCGACAACACCGACATCACCGGCGTCGAATCCCTCACCGGCAACAAGAAACTCTGCTCGGTGAAGGGCTCCACGCCCGCGCAGAACGTCAAGGAGAAGTACGCCAAGGACGTTCAGCTGCAGGAGTTCGACACCTACTCGCTGTGCGTCGAGGCGCTGCGCAACGGCTCGGTCGACGCGGTGACCACCGACGACATCATCCTGGCCGGTTTCGCCGCGCAGTCGCCCGGCCAGCTGAAGGTGGTCGGCAAGCCCTTCACCACCGAGAACTACGGCATCGGCCTGAAGAAGGGTGATCAGGAGACCCGGGACAAGATCAACGACGCGATCGAGGCGATGATCGCCGACGGCTCGTGGGCCAAGGCGATCGAGCAGACCGTCGGCGGCGCCGGCTTCACCCCCTCGCCCGCTCCGCAGGTGAACCGCTACTGAGATTCGTGACGCGGGTGGTCCGGGGTGATCCTCCGGGCCACCCGCTCGGCTCACCCCCGATGAACCACGCCACACCGATGGGAGGGACGCGCCCGCCGTGTTCGATCTGATCTCGGAATACGACACCAAGATCCTGGAAGCCTTCTGGGTCACGATCAAATTGACCGCGTTCTCCGCGGTCGGGGCGCTGATACTCGGCACGATCGTCGCCGCGATGCGCGTGTCCCCCGTACCGGTCGCCCGCTGGCTGGGCACCGCCTATGTCACGATCTTTCGCAACACCCCGCTCACGCTGATCATTATCTTCTGCTCGCTGGGCCTGTACTCGACGCTGGGCTGGAAGATCGCGGGCGATTCGATCACCGACAACAACTACCGCTGGGCCATCATCGGCCTGAGCGTGTACACCGCCTCGTTCGTCTGCGAGTCGCTGCGCGCGGGCATCAACACGGTGCCGCTCGGCCAGTCCGAGGCGGGCCGCTCGCTCGGCTTCGGCTTCACCCAGAACCTGCGGCTCATAGTGCTTCCGCAGGCCTTCCGGTCCGTGATCGCGCCGCTGGGCAGCGTGCTCATCGCGTTGACCAAGAACTCCACCATCGCCGCGGCGATCGGTGTCGCCGAGGCCGCCAACCTGATGGCGGAGATGATCGAGACCGAGGCCGCGCTGCTCGCCATCGGCGCGATCTTCGCGCTCGGGTTCGTCATCATCACCCTGCCAACGGGCCTGCTGTTCGGCTGGCTCGCCAAGCGATACGAGGTCGCCCGATGAGCGAACGGAGTGAGCGAATCATGTGCCAGCGTGCCGTGCACATGCCGGAGCCGAGCGTCAGCGAGGTGCAGGCATGAGTGCCAGCGCTTCCGTCCTCTTCGACGCGCCGGGACCGAAGGCACGGCTGCGTAACATCATCTATTCGTTGGTGGTGCTCGTCCTCGTCCTGGTGGCCGGGTTCCTGCTCTTCCTCGCGTTCTACCGACAGGGTCAGTTCGCTGCGGAAAAGTGGGAGCCGTTCCTGGACAGCGACGTCTGGTCGACCTACCTGTTGCCCGGTCTGCGTGGCACCGTCGTCGCGGCGGTCATCTCGATCGTCTTCGCGATGGCGATCGGCATGATCTTCGGCATCCTGCGACTGTCCGACCATCGTCCGGTGCGGCTGGTCGCCGGCGCGATCGTCGAATTCGCCAGGGCCATCCCGGTGTTGATCCTGATGATCTTCCTGTTCGCCCTCTACAGCGAATACGACCTGTTCAAGTCCGACGACCTCGCGCTGGCCGCGGTGGTGACGGCGCTGACGATCTACAACGGCTCGGTGATCGCGGAGATCGTGCGCGCGGGCATTCGTTCGCTGCCCAAGGGCCAGACCGAGGCCGCCGTCGCGCTCGGGATGCGCAAGAACCAGCTGATGCGACTGATCCTGCTGCCACAGGCCATCACCGCGATGCTGCCCGCGCTGGTCTCGCAAATGGTTGTCGCGCTGAAGGATACGGCGCTGGGCTACCAGATCACCTACGTCGAGATCGTTCGCTCGGGCCAGCAGCTCGGCGCGTCGGAGCAGAACACGCTGCCCTCGCTGATCGTCGTGGCGATCATCATGATCGCGCTGAACAGCACGCTGACGATGGTGGCGACCAGGCTGGAGCGGAGGTTGCGGGCGCGCAAGCGCACCAAGGGCGGGACCGTCCTCGCCGCGGATTCGATCATCACGGATGCCGCTCCCGGCGTCGACGTGGTGAAGAAGCCGTAGACCTGCACGCGTAAGGCGTTAGCGGACAAGCAAATTCGGGAGAGAAGCGGGAGCGCACCGGCCTCGGTGGGCCACCGTTTCTCTCCCGTTCGTTTTCCGGGATCGACGCTCGGCTCCCGAAGTGGCCCTATGCGGAGTACCGGTAGAAACCCTCGCCGGTCGCGATGCCGAGTTTGCCCTTGTCGATGTAGTTGTCCTTGAGCCAGGCCGCCAGGCGCTGGGCGTCCGCGTCGCCGTGCGCCAGGATGTTGTAGGGGGTCGTGAGGCCGATGACGTCGAGGATCTGGAACGGGCCCATCGGCGCGCCGGTGGCGATCCGCCACGTCTTGTCGACGGCCTCCGGGTCGGCGTAGCCGCCCGCGCCGAGCGCCATGGCCGAGTTCAGGAACGGCACGAGCAGCGAGTTGAGCACGTAACCCGCCTTCTCCTTGTGCACTTCGATCGGGACCATGCCGATCGCCTCGGCGAAATCGACGAGGGCGCGGAACACCGCGGGGTCGGTGTCGGTCGTGCCCATGATCTCGGCGGTGTTGAACTTCCACACCTGGTTCGCGAAGTGCAGCGCCAGGAACTTGTCCGGGCGGCCGGTGGAGTCCTTGATGTCGCTCGGCAGCAGGGTCGAGGAGTTCGTCGCGAAGATGGTCCGCTCGGGGGCGACCTCGCCGAGGTGGCCGTAGATCTCCTGCTTGAGGGTCAGCACCTCGGGCACCGCCTCGATCACCAGATCGGCGTCCTTCACCGCTTCGGCGAGCTCGGTGGTGAGCGCGATGCCCGACGCGGTCTGCTCCGCCTTGCCGCCCGCGGCGCCCGGCACCTCGGCCACATAGACCGCGGCGAGTTTGGCGAACCGCTCCCGCGCGGCCTCGAGCGCGGGTTCGTTGATGTCGTAGGCCGTGACGTCGAAGCCGCGGAACGCGGTCTGGTAAGCGATCTGCGAACCGAGCACCCCGGTCCCCAGGACTGTCACCTTACGAATATCGATGGCCATACTCGTTCTCCTCCCTCGTCACGGGGCACGGTCCGCCCCGGAATGTGCACGGCAGCGAGACGAAACCCCTGAGCGCCGGCCCCTTCGGCGTCGGAGCCACGGCGCGCGGTTCGCCGCGCGGTACGACCCCACTCTCCGTGGACTCCATACCCCCATCATGGCCCCGCGTGCGCCGGCGCGCCGACGAACGACCGACCGGTATCGGATAAATCGACCGGACCCGAGTAACGATTCGGCAAACCTCGGGGGACGGCCCTGGGCGGTACCGCGGCGGGGCCGTGATGGCCCCGCCAGCCTGCCACACCGGCGCTCACGCGCGGACGCCGGATCAGTCCGGCGGATCGCCCGCCTCGTCGAGCGGCTCCGCGCTCCAGTCGGCATGGGCGAGTTCGGCTTTCACCACGGTGAAGGCCGTGGATTGGCGGTAGCCACGGCGGGCGAGCATGCCGACGAGGCGGCGAATGGCCTTGTCGCGGTCCAGATCCCGAGGCAGGGTGCGAAGTTTGCGGCGCACCAATTCAGCGGCGCGGGACTCTTCGTCGTCGGAGCTGATCGCCTCCAGGGCGGGCGCGGCGTCGGAAGGCGCGACGCCCTTGCGGCGCAGCTCCTGGGCGAGTGCCTGTTTGCCCTTGCCGGAGAAGGCGTGCCGGGAGTGGACCCACTGTTCGGCGAAGGCCGCGTCGTCGACGAGACCGACCTCGGCGAGGCGGTCGAGCGCGCGCTCGGCGATCTCGGCGGTGAAACCCTTGGCGGCCAATCGTTGCGCCAGTTCGGCGCGGCTGCGGGCGCGGACGGCGAGCAGACGAAGACACGCCTCCTTCGCCTGCTCGACCGTCCCGCCTTCGGGGGTGCGTTCCGACGTCGACCGGCTCGCGCCCGCCTCCGCCTCCAGCGCATCCCCTGCGGATCCGGCCGCCACCGGATCCACCCGTCGGCCGGTGTTTCGACCGGTCTCGACCGTCCGGGAGTCGTTACGGCGGGAATCGTTCCGCCGTCCGCGCCGGGACGAGTGGGAGGACCCGGTCGAGCCCGCCCGCTGCGGATCGGGCGCGCTCGACCGGGTTCCCAGGATGTCCGCGTCGGCCGAACCACCATCGGCCGACCGGACCGGTCCCGGCTCCCGTACGCCGGGGCGAGGTCCGTGGCGTTCCACGGATCGCCCGTCGGCGGACAGGAGTTCGTGCAGCCGGCGCCGCATGTCGTGCACCGGATCGGGCCGATCGGCGGCTCGATCGGTACGGCGCCGAATCGACGCGCTCATGCCTTCGCCCGGCCGACCGGAGGTGGACTCAGAAATCGGCGGGCACCTCGCCCGCGGCATCCGCGGTGACGTCGGCGCCGATACCGAGCTTCTCCTTGATCTTCTTCTCGATCTCGTCGCGCACGTCGGTGTTCTCCAGCAGGAACTTGCGGGCGTTCTCCTTGCCCTGGCCCAGCTGGTCGCCCTCGTAGGTGTACCAGGAGCCCGACTTGCGGATGAAGCCGTGCTCGACACCCATGTCGATGAGCGAGCCCTCCTTGGAGATACCGTGCCCGTACAGGATGTCGAACTCGGCCTGCTTGAACGGCGGCGAGACCTTGTTCTTGACGACCTTCACCCGGGTGCGGTTGCCGACCGCGTCGCTGCCGTCCTTGAGGGTCTCGATGCGGCGCACATCCAGGCGCACCGAGGCGTAGAACTTCAGCGCCTTACCACCGGTGGTGGTCTCGGGGGAGCCGAACATGACGCCGATCTTCTCGCGCAGCTGGTTGATGAAGATGGCGGTGGTGCCGGAATTGTTCAGCGCGCTGGTCATCTTGCGCAGCGCCTGGCTCATCAGGCGAGCCTGCAGACCGACGTGGCTGTCGCCCATCTCGCCCTCGATCTCGGCGCGCGGCACCAGCGCGGCGACGGAGTCGATGACGATGATGTCGATGGCGCCGGAGCGCACCAGCATGTCGGCGATCTCCAGCGCCTGCTCACCGGTGTCGGGCTGGGAGACGAGCAGCGCGTCGGTGTCGACGCCGAGCTTGCGAGCGTAGTCCGGGTCGAGGGCGTGCTCGGCGTCGATGAACGCGGCGACGCCGCCCGCCGCCTGCGCGTTGGCTACCGCGTGCAGCGCGACGGTGGTCTTACCCGAGGACTCCGGGCCGTAGATCTCGACGACGCGGCCCCGCGGCAGACCGCCGATGCCGAGGGCGACGTCCAGCGCGATGGATCCGGTCGGAATCACCGAGATGGGCTGACGCGCCTCCTCGCCGAGCCGCATCACCGCGCCCTTGCCGAAGCTCTTCTCCACCTGGGCGAGGGCGAGCTCGAGCGCCTTGTCGCGGTCGTACGCCTGTGGTGCCATGTCCTTGGTCCCCTTTTCGACGGGTGAGTCTCTCGATCTGTGGTTGGCGCCCACAGTAGAGGGCGGCACCGACAAGTTCTGACGACAAGACTAGACGAACAAGTGTTCGAGTCAAGCGACGCGCCCCGCGACACGCGCCGCTTCTTCCGCGACCGGCAATTTCCGCGCTATCCGCCGGCGAGCACCGGCCGCCCGCGATTCGCGCTAGCGCTGCGGCAGTACCGCGTCGTCCTCCTCCGGGCCGCGCGGACCGAAGATGCGGCGTTCCGATTCGGCGATGGGGACGTCGTTGATGCTGGCCTCGCGCCGCGACATTCGCCCGTCCGGCGCGAACTCCCACTGTTCGTTGCCGTAGCTGCGCCACCACCGGCCGGATTCGTCGTGCCATTCGTACTGGAACCGCACGGCGATGCGGTTGCCGTCGAACGCCCACAGGTCCTTGCGCAGCGCGTACCCGTTCTCCTTGGCCCACTTCCTGGTCAGGAAGTCGACGATGGCCGCACGCCCGGTGAAGAACTCGTCGCGGTTACGCCACACGGAATCCTCGGTGTAGGCGGCCGCGACGCGTTCGGGGTCACGGGTGTTCCAGGCGTGCTCGGCGGCACGCACTTTGGCCTCGGCGGAGGCGCGGTCGAACGGCGGAAGTGGAGGTCGCATGGGTTCATCCTTTCGAGCGGAGACAGTTCCGGCGGGCTTCGGCGGTTCCCCTGGAATCCACAACCACTGTCAACCGTTTCAGCAGTTAGAACGTAGTCGGCGCGATCCGATGACGTCAACCCAATGATCTTGAATTGATTGGTTAGAAAGGTGGTGATCCTCATGACACCCCGAGACGGCTCGATACCCTCAGGCATGCTCGATCCACGCCCTCACGTCGGCGAACCGCTGGCGCTCGACCTGCTGAACACGCGGTGGATCCAGAACGGACCGCAGGATCTGCTCACCGACGTGGCGGGCCTGCGCGTCTGGCTGACCGCCGCGAACCTGGCCGATCGAGCACCCGCCGACGAGCGGACACTGGCCGCGGTGCTGACCGCGCGCAGCGCGATCCACGACGCCATCCAGCACGGTGCGCACGGGGCGCTCAACGACGTGCTCGAGCACGGCAGGATCAAGCGCCGCCTCACCGACGACGGCCCGGACGACCTGCCCGACGTGACCGACCCGGCCTGGCTGCCCGGCTGGCTGGCGGCGGAGAACCTGCTGCAACTGATCGCCAAGGCGCCGGACCGGATTCGCCAGTGCGCGCACCCGCAGTGCGTGCTGTTCTTCTACGACACGTCCAAGAACGGCACCCGCCGCTGGCATTCCATGGCCACCTGCGGCAACCGCACCAAGGCGGCCAGGCACTACGGCAAGAAGACCTGAGCGGTCCGAGACCCGTGCGCCGAAGGACCCCGGCTCAGAAGAGTTCGTCGAGCAGCCGGTAGTAGTCCAGCCGCCGCTTGTCCGGCGCGTCGAGCCCGTAGGCGGCGAAGAAGGCGCGCACCTCGCCGTCGCCGAAATCCTCGCGCAGGTCGCGTTCGGCCAGGGCGAGGTCGCGGTAGCGATCCGCGACGCCGAGGCCGCCGACGTCCAGCAGGGTGCCGTTCTCCAGCACGTTCGGCGGCGTGAAATCGCCGTGCGCCACCACCAGGTCCTCGGTCTCCGGACGCTCGGCGACCAACCGATCCAGGACCTGTCCGGGATCGAGGTGGGCGTTGTCGTCGTCGAAATCGTCCGGATCGACCAGCCCTTCGAGCACGTGCCTGCGCGCCAGCGCCAGCGCGGTGTCGAGCCTGCCGTCGAACGGGCATTCCGCGACGGGCAGCGCGTGCAGCCGCCGCAGCAGTTCGCCCATGACCGTGCCGATCGACGGCGACGCCGCGGCGCGGTCGGAGCGGTCGCGCGCGGCCAGGCTCGGCGCGCCCGCGTCGCCGAGCACGAGGACGTCCTCGGCGAAGGCGGCCACCTCCGGCACCTGGATTCCCCTGGCGCGCAACCAGTTCAGGCGATCGTGCTCGGCGGTCGCGCGCGGGCCCCGCTTGACCCAGTAGGCGCCGTTCACCAGGGCGACGCCGCCGCTGAGACCCTCGTGCTCGTCCGAGAACTCCGGGTTCGCGCCGACCACCGCCAGCACGGCGGGCGGCAGCGGGATCGGCAGCTCCGCGAGGCCGTCCAGCGCGGTGCGGGTCGATTCGATCAGCTCGATGTCGCCCTCGGCGACCCGTAGTCGCAGCGCCTCGGTCAGCAGTTCGCGGGCCTCGTCGAGGCGGCCTTGTTCGGCCAGTGCCTTGCCCAAGTGCTGGGCGGCGAACGACAGTGCCTCGGCGTCGGTGCCGCGGGCGTCCTCGACGGCTCGCCGGTAGAGGATTTCGGCGGTCGGCGCGTCACCGCGATACCGGTACACGTCGGCCAGGTTGATCCAGACCGAGAGTTGCTGACGCGGGGCGCGGGCCAGCTCGAGTGCCCGATCCAGGTGGTCGAGCGCCTCGTCGTGGCGGCCGAGCAGCATCAGTTCGAGACCGGTCTGCCGGAAGCTCGCGAAATCGTCCGGATGCGCCTGCGCCACGCGGGCGGCGAGTCCTTCCGGGTCGACGGGGACCATGCGCAGTCGCTCGTCGAATCGGTACGGCCGCCGCTCGGCCACCGGGTCGGGGGCGGTCACCACCGCACCTTCGGTATGTCGAAGTCGGCGCACAGCGCGCGCCACACATCCCGTGGATCGATCCCGGCCTCGATGGCGGCGGCGCCGGTCCGGCCGCCCAGGGAGGGGATCACGTGGTCGGTCAGCAGCGCGTCACCGCGCGCCACGCCGAATTCGGTATGCAACAGCTCCTGGAACTCAGTCAACCGCACCGTATTCAAGATACTCCGGTCCCCGCCGGCGCGGATCCAGTGGGCGCAGCGGAGGCGGAGAGGCGCCTCAAGGGGCGAGCACGCCCTCGCGCACCCGATGACACAGCTCCACCGGGTCGGTGACCTCCGCGATGCTCATGGCCGCTTCCTCGGCGGCGGCCGTGTAGCGCGGGTGATCGAGCACGGCGAGCACCGCGGCGCGCACGGATTCGACGGTCAGCGGACGCACCACGATCGAACTGCCTTGGCGTGCCGCGCGATTGGCCAGTTCCCACTGGTCGCCACCGCCCGGCACGGTGACGACGGGGACACCGGCGAGCAGCGACTTGGCGAGCAAGCCGTGGCCGCCGCCGCCGACCACGACGGCCGCGTGGCCGAGCAGCTCGTCCTGGCGGCCGAGTCCCGCGGTGGCCCAGGACGGCAGCCCGGCCGGCGGGGTGTCGATCATGGAGACGGCGATCCGGACACCGGCGCCGTCGAGCGCCTCGAGCACGGTCTCGACCATGCCCGTCACGCCCGTGTGCGCGGTGGACGGCGCGACCATGACCAGCGGACCGTCGCCCGGCGGCGGCGCGAGGATGTCGTCCGTGGGCTCCCACAGCAACGGGCCGACGACGTGGGCGTTGTCCGGCCAGTCGGGGCGCGGCACCTCCAGTGCGGGCAGGGTGGCCAGCAGGCGGGCGGCGGGGCCGGGATCGGCGGCGGGCAGTCCCACGCTCGCGCGGGCCTTCTCCCGCTGGCGCAGGCCGTTGCGGATCGCCCGCGACGTCATCGCGCGCAGCATCCGGTCGCGCAGCTCGCCGCGCAGGCCCTCCCCCACCGCGAGCCCACTGCCGATCGGCGGCAAACCTTTCGACGGCAGATACAGCGGATGCGGCGAGAGCTCGACCCACGGCACGCCGAGCCGTTCGGCGGCCATGCCGCCGCCCGCGGTGAGCACGTCGGAGACCACCAGCTCCGGCAGCATCGCGCTCAGGTCGGGCAGGATCTCGGTCGAGATGTGTGCGGCGCGCTCGTGGATGCGCCGGCCCGCGTCTCCGTCGTCGTCGACGGCGCGCGGCGCGAGACCCTTGAGCCTGCGCACCGGGATGCCCGCGTTCTTCGCGGAGTCGAACCAGCGGGGCCCGGTGAACAGCACCGGCTCGTCGCCCGCGGCCAGGAACCGGTCGCACAGCGCCAACGCCGGAAAGGCATGTCCCGGATCGGGACCGGCAACGACGGCAACACGCATCAGCCCAGCCTGCCACACTGGCCTTCCGAACCGACGGCGCCCGCCCCGAGTTGGCGAGCAGGGCGAGGGCGTTCACCGCGCCGCCATCGGCGCGCCATCCGCCCGACCGATGCCGAAGTCATTCTGGTCCAGACCATTTCGACGGTTCGTGCCGGGACCGGACGTACGCGACCACGGATGCGGTAGCCGGATTCGCTCAGCCGAAGTAGTACAGCTCGAATCCCACCGCGCGCTCGGCGGGGAACCCTTCCTTGGGACCGGTGGCCATGTCGACGATGGCTTTCACCTGGTGGGCGAGCGGCTCGGGGCTGAGCACCTCCAGGTAGCGGCGGTGTTCGGACAGGGAGGCGGCCGCCTGCTCGACGGTGGCGGTGACATCGACGGCGTGCGTCGCGACCGGCCCGACGACCGCGGCCCAGCGCGGCGACCACGGCGGCAGATCGGCCAGTTCCGGGAAGATCCATTCGTTGCCCGCGTCGGAGACGGCATCCAGCCCCGCCCGGCCGACGGCGCGGTGATCGGCGCTGTTGGCGTAGCCGGGCGCCCAGGTGTCGCCGAAGTTGAACAGCACCAGCATCTCCGGGCGGTGCCTGCGGATCGCGGCGGCGAGATCGCGGCGCAGCTCGAGGCTCTCCTGCACCCGGCCGTCCGGATAACCGAGGAATTCCACCTGGTCGACGCCGACCACCTTCGCCGAGGCGATCTCCTCGGCCTGGCGCAGCGGTCCGGCTTCGGCAGGCGGCATTCCGGCGATACCCGCTTCGCCGCTGGTGACGAGCACGTAGCGAATGTCCTTGCCCTGTCCCGTCCACCGCGCGACGGCCGCCGCGGCGCCGTATTCGATGTCGTCGGGGTGCGCCACGATCACCAAGCCGCGCTGCCAGTCCTCGGGAACCTGCTCCATGGCACCCATTGAAACACCCGAGATCCGCACGGGCGCAAACGCGCAGCCGAGCCCGAAAACGGCCGGGAACCGGGTCCGGGTAGCCAGCCCGATCGGTGCTGCGGTAGACAGTGTGGCCATGACGAAGCTCACACGCGCCGCCGCCGTCCTCGGTCTTGCGCTCATCGCACTCTTCAGCCCCGGCCCGCTGACCGCGGCCCCCGCCAAAGCCGACCCGCTACCCAGGGTGTTCTTCGACGTGTCCGTGGAGGGCATCCCCACCGGCCGCATCGTCATCGAGCTGCGCTCCGACGTGGTGCCCGAGACCGCCGAGAACTTCCGGGCACTGGCCACCGGCGAGCAGGGCTTCGGCTACAAGGGGTCGACGTTCCACCGCGTGATCCCCGGATTCATGGCACAGGGCGGCGATTTCACCAACGGCGACGGCACCGGCGGCAAGAGCATCTACGGTCCGACGTTCGCCGACGAGAACTTCCAGCTGACCCACGCCGCTCCCGGCACGGTCAGCATGGCCAACCGCGGGCCGGGCACCAACGGCTCGCAGTTCTTCATCACCATGAAGGACACCCCGTGGCTGGACGGTAAGCACGTGGTGTTCGGCTCCGTGGTCGAGGGCCTGGACGTGGTGCACGCGATCGAGCAGGTCGGCTCGCCCTCCGGCACTCCCGGCCGCAAGGTCGTGATCGACAACAGCGGGCAGCTCTGACCCCAGAACCGGCAACGGGCCGTGCGCCATCCTCCCGGATGACGCACGGCCCGTTGGCTTTTCGCACTACAGCTTGCTGACCGTCGAGTTGTCCGAGCCCGACACCGCCTTGTACAGCAGGTACAGGCCGAACACCACCGCGCTGATCACCAGAATCGGGAACAGCCCCTTGATCAGCGCACCGATGATGGCGAGCGCGATCCAGACGACCGCGACGACACCGATGATCTTCCACAGCATTTCCAGCCTCCCGGAGGTCTCTCCCGAACCGCCGTCCGGCGATCCGATACCTCCATGCTGACAGCCCCGGGGCGATAAATCACCAGGTCAGCAGCGATATCCGGGTGCAAATCAGGGTTCACCCCGATCGGTTCGGGGGGTGCGCCCGGAGGTTACCGCGGCAGACCGGGCGGTGGCGGGGAGACCGCGATGGCGGGACGGTCTGCGACCTCGGTCAGCGCCTGCGCCCAGCCGTCCAGGCGATCCGCCGCGTGCCGCAATTCCGCGACGATGCCGTCGAATCGATGTGCCACGACAGTGGTTTCGGGCACCGCGAGGACGCGGCTCGCGGCCGCGACGACCAGCTCGTATTCGGCGATACCAGATTCCAGCCTGGTCAACGCGAATCGCACGTCGCCGGTGAGAGAGGCAGTGGCCTCCGGATTGGTCCGGCCGACCACGGCGGCGGCGCTCTCCATCTGAACGATGTCGGCGGCGAGAGCGTGCAGCGCGGCGGCTCCGGAGGCGGCCGTCTCGACCATTTCGGTGAATTCCTCGTCGGGCAGCCGGCGCGAGGCGGCGATCTGCGCGGCGAGCCCGTGCATCGCCCGTTCGGCCTGTACCAGGCGGGCGATCGGGGCGCGGGCGGCCGAGCGCGCGGGCGGCTGTTTGCGCGGCAGGAAAGCGGCCTGCGGCAACGGGGATCGGCGCAGCCGCAGATAGCGCCGCGCGCTGAGCGCGGTCCCGGTGACGAACGCGATCGCGCCGCCGCCGAGCACGACCACCGCCCAGGCGGGCGCCGAGACGACGACCAGACCGACCGCGCCCGCGGTGGTCAGCCCGGAGACGGTGCCGAGCTGATAGCTGCGCCGCCGGGCGCGGCGACGCTTACGGAGTTCCCGCTCGCGCGGGTCGGCCCAGCGGCGCACCGAGACCAGCGCGTGTTCGCTCATGTCGCGCAGCGTGTCCGGCAGTCGTTCGCTCATGCCTGCACCTCGCTGACGCTCGGCTCCGGCATGCGCGAAGCGCGCTGGCACACGATTCGCTCACTCCGTTCGCTCATGCGCTTTCCTCACACCGTTCGAGCCGGATCGCAGTCGGGACCCGGGCGGGACGGCGCTGTGCGCGTGTCGCGGCCGCGGGGCGTGACGAGGACACCCCTCGGCGTTGCACGGTCTCGCGCGTGCCCGCGTCCTTCACCGCACCGGTCCTTGCCTGCATCGAGCCGCTACTGCTGGGCGGCCTGGCCCTTGTTCATCTGCGGCTGCGCCGGATTCGCCTGCGTCTGAGCGGGATTGATGGCGGACTGGCCGCCGCCCGCGGGCAGCGCCTCGCCGCGCATCGAGGCGCGGATCTGCTCGAGCTTGCTGTGGCCCGCCATCTGGATGCTGGCCTGCTGCACCTCGAGCATGCGGCCCTGCACCGAGTTCTGCGCGAGCTCCGCGGCGCCGAGCGCGTTGGCGTAGCGGCGCTCGATCTTCTCGCGCACCGCGTCGAGGCTCGGGGTGGTGCCCGGCGCCGACAGCGTCGAGTCCATCTGCTGCAGCGACGCGGAGACCTGCTCCTGCATCTTGGCCTGCTCCAGCTGGCTGAGCAGCTTGGTGCGCTCGGCGACCTTCTGCTGCAACAGCATCGCGTTCTGCTCGACCGCCTTCTTGGCCTGCGCGGCGGCCTGCAGCGACTGGTCGTGCAGCACCTTCAGGTCCTCGACGGACTGCTCGGCGGTGACCAGCTGGGCGGCGAACGCCTCGGCGGCGTTGGTGTACTGGATCGCCTTCTCGGTGTCGCCCGCGGCGGTGGCCTGGTCGGCGAGCAGAACGGCCTGGCGCGCGTTGGCGTTGAGCTTCTCGACCTCGTCGAGCTGGCGGTTCAGCTTCATCTCCAGCTGACGCTGGTTGCCGATGACCGAAGCGGCCTGCTGCGACAGAGCCTGGTGCTGGCGCTGAGCTTCCTCGATAGCCTGCTGAATCTGCACCTTCGGATCCGCGTGCTCCTCGATCTTGGAATCGAAGAGGGCCATCATGTATTTCCAGGCCTTGACGAACGGATTAGCCATCGATTGATCCCGCCTCCATCTGATGTACCGCTTGACGCGGCCCGGGTACACGACCCTCGCGCACCCGCTTGTGCCTATCCTCCACCATGCGGCACCTGGACCGGGGCATCCCGGCCCAACCGACGCCTACTACAGAATCTATCCGTTTTCGGCGTCGGCCCGCAGCGTTGCCCGCGGCTGGGCGTCCAGTGTTCTGTTGTCAGTTGCTCTTCACCAGGACGAGCATGTCGGCCTTCGGCGCCCGAATGACGATTCGGGTGTCCTCGGCGATGTGCGGACGGGCAGCCGACATGGACGCGGACGCCGGAGCCATGGCGGGCTCCTGCGCCGGGGCGACCTCGGCGGATTCCGCAACGGCGGCCGTCTGCTCGGCCTCGTCGGCGGATGCCGCGGCGGGCTGGGCGGCCTCGCCTGCCGGAACACCGTCGACGCCCGCCATGATCGTGCTCACATCCCATAACACCCGCGACAACGGCACATCCAGTGCGGCGCATATCGCGGCGAGCAGCTCGCTCGACGCCTCCTTGCGGCCCCGCTCGACCTCCGAGAGATACCCCAGGCTCACGCGCGCCGAGGTGGACACTTCCCGCAGGGTCCGGTGCTGGGCGAGACGTGCACGCCGCAGACTGTCCCCGATCGCCTCTCGCAGCAGCGTCATCTCGATCTCCTTCGCTCCGAACACCGGGCGCAGCTTCGCGCAGTCGCCTGGCGCGCACCGTTCTTTCTGGCACAACGTCCCGGGGCGGCCCATTGGTTCCCGGCGGGCGAACTCGTCGAGCGATTCCTCGCGCGCCGCGCTCAGCCGCCCTGAACGCACCGAAGCAGCTCCCGCACCGCGTTCTCGGTTGCGGTGAGTCTGATGGTCCACCGGTCGCCGGACAGTTGCAACCGCATCACCTCGGTGTGCCACGGACTGGACAGCCCGAGGAAGACGGTGCCGACCGGGTGCCCGTCCTGGCTGTCGGGGCCGGCGACACCGGTCAGGCCGATACCCCAGTCGGCGACGCAGCGGGTGCGGGCGCCGACGGCGAGCTGCTCGGCGGTGCTCGCCGCCACCGGTCCCTCGGCGGCGAGCAGGTCCGCGCTGACCCCGGCCAGGCTGCTCTTGAGGTCGGTGGCGTACACCACCAGTCCGCCGCGCAGCACCACGCTCGCGCCAGGCACACCGGCGATGGTCGCGGCCACCAGCCCGGCGGTGAGCGATTCGGCCGTGGCCACGGTCTGGCGGGCGGCCACCAGGGCGCGCACCAGCTCGTCGGCGGGAACGGACGCGGTCAGCGGATCAGTCATGCCCGCGAGCCCGGCCGGAGCCGCCCGCGAACCACACCCGCGCGGCCTGCCCGACGTAGTCGAGACCGGTGACGACCGTCAGCACCACGGCCAGGTACATCAGCGCCATGCCCGCGACCTCGAAGCCGCCGGACAGCGGCAGCAGCAGCACCCCGATGGCCAGCGACTGCACCAGCGTCTTCAGCTTGCCGCCGCGCCCCGCGGGGATCACCCCGCGCCGCACCACCAGCAGCCGCAGCACCGTGACGCCCAGTTCACGCCCGCAGATCACCAGGGTGATCCACCAGGCCAGGTCGCCGAGCACGGACAGTCCGATGAGGGCCGCGCCGATCAGCGCCTTGTCGGCGATCGGGTCGGCCAGTTTGCCGAAATCGGTGACCAAGCCGTACTTGCGGGCCAGCTGCCCGTCGAAACGGTCGGTGATCGCGGCCAGCGCGAACAGCGCGGCGGCGGCGATCCGCCATCCGGTCTGGTGCCCGCCGCCCGCGAACAGCGCGACGACGAACAGCGGAACGATGGCGATGCGCGCCATGGTCAGCACGTTCGCGATGTTCATCAGCGGCACCGCGGTGGCGGCCGGGGCGGCCGCGAAACCGGCGCCGGAGGGTTCCGCTCCGGGACGCAGCACGGCCGCGTCGGGCCAGCGACGATCGATCTCTTCGGGCTGCACGCTCATGCCCTCGCCTCGAGGGTGCGCGATCCGAAGACGGCCACGTCTCCATCCGGTTGCGCTACCCCGGCGCGATGCGGTGAGCGGAACGACAGGATGTGCGGCACATGTTCAGACTATCGGTAAGCGCGCCGACTACTGTGCACCCCATGACCTCTCGGGGACCACTAGGTGGTTCGACCAGCGACGCGCATCCCAGCGCGGCCTCTGCCGCGCCCGGCTCCGGACCGGTTGTGCGACGCGCTCGAACCTCGGACGTCCCCGAGATCAAACGCCTCATCGATGTCTACGCCGGCCGCATTCTGCTGGAGAAGAACCTGGTCACCCTGTACGAGTCGGTGCAGGAGTTCTGGGTGGCCGAGGTCGGTGGCCGGGTGGTCGGCTGCGGCGCGCTGCACGTGCTGTGGGCCGATCTCGGCGAGGTGCGCACCGTCGCGGTGCACCCCGACGCCAAGGGCACCGGCGTCGGCAAGCTCATCGTGCAGCGGCTCATCGCGGTGGCCAGGGAACTGGAGCTGCGCAGGCTGTTCGTGCTGACCTTCGAGGTGGAGTTCTTCAGCGGGCACGGCTTCGTGGAGATCGACGGCACCCCGGTCACGGCCGAGGTGTACGCCGAGATGTGCCGGTCCTACGACACCGGCGTCGCCGAGTTCCTCGATCTGAGTTATGTGAAGCCGAACACACTCGGCAACACCCGCATGCTGCTGACCCTCTGAAGCGCCGACCAGAAAGCGATACACCGTGCCGATCTTCGCCGTCCACTACACATACTCCGAGGCCACCGTTCCCGGTCGCGACACGCACCGGCCCGAGCACCGTGGCTGGTTGTCCGGGCTGGTCGACGCGGGCACGCTGCTGTCGAGCGGACCGTACCCGGACGGGTCGGGCGCGTTGCTGATCTTCCGTGCCGAGGACACGGCGGCACTGAAGGACCTGCTTGCGCAGGATCCCTTCGCCAGGGAAGGTCTCATCGAGGCGGTGCGCGCGGTGGAGTGGCAGCCCGTCATGGGGGCTTTCTCCGCCTGATCGAACGAAGCGAGCCCCGCACCCTGTCCGGGGTGCGGGGCTCTTCGTCACATGTCCCGGCACGCGGGGCTCGGCGGTACGCCTATCGGGCGTCCTGGGGCGCCGTGCCTCGGGTCTTGATCAGGCTGGCGACGGTGGCAACGACCAGCACGCCGATGATGACGCCCAGCGAGACCGGGGTCGAGATCTCCGGCACGCTGACGTGCTCGCCGCCGTTGACGAACGGCAGCGTGTTCTCGTGCAGCGCGTGCAGCACCAGCTTGACGCCGATGAACGCCAGGATCGCGGCCAGGCCGTAGGACAGGTACACCAGCCGGTCCAGCAGGCCGCCGATCAGGAAGTACAGCTGGCGCAGGCCCATGAGCGCGAACGCGTTGGCGGTGAACACCAGGTACGGCTCCTCGGTGAGGCCGTAGATCGCGGGGATGGAATCCAGCGCGAACAGCAGGTCCGCGAAGCCGATGGCGAGCAACGCGAGCAGCAGCGGGGTCACCACCCAGCGGCCGCCGACCCGGGTGACGAGCTTGTCGCCGTCGTACTCGTCGGTGGTCGGCAGCACCCGCTTGGCCAGCGCGACGATGCGGCTGTCGCGCTTCTCCTCGGCCTCCACCTCGTGCCCGCTCTCGCGCAGCAGCTTGACGGCGGTGTAGATCAGGAAAGCGCCGAACAGGTAGAACACCCAGCTGAACGCACTGATCGCGGCGGCGCCGACCGCGATGAACGCACCACGCATGGCCAGCGCGAGCACGATGCCGATGAGCAGCACCTTCTGCTGGTAGATCCGTGGCACGGCGAAGGTGGTCATGATGATCAGGAAGACGAACAGGTTGTCCACCGAGAGCGCCTTCTCGGTGACGAAACCGGCGTAGTACTCCCCGCCGAAGGTCGAGCCCCACCGCCAGGCGACGAACCCGCCGAAGGCCAAGGCGATGCTGATGTAGACCGCCGACCAGAAGGCCGATTCGCGGAAGGTCGGTTCGTGCGGGGTGCGCACGTGGGCGAAGAAGTCGAAGACGAACAAGCCGAGGATCACCGCGATGGTGATCCCCCATTCGAGTGCGGTCACCTGCATGCTGCGGCCCGATCGGAGGCGGTAGTCATGACGGCCATCATGCCCGATTTGTCCGTTCTTGTCGGCTAGCGGGTTGGTTGCCGACCATCCTGTCACACTCCGGAGAGCCGCCTGTCGGGCACAAGAACACACGTCGGACGCATGAAAGGCCATGTCTAGGTGATTGCGAGCACATTGCGGCATGGCAGAAATCGGACATACCGACCGGGTACGGAAAACCGGTGTCCCCGGGCGGATTCGGGTGTTAGCTTCGAAGAAGACGAATACCGCTCTCGAAAGAGCACCGGGGGAACCACTTCCCCACCCACGAACCGAAAGGCCTCGGCGATGACCGCGCGGATCCGGCAGCAGCGACAGTGGTCGCTCGACGCCGCCGCGCGCCCGAACGCCCCGCGCTCCACTCACCTACTCGATCACCGCTGGACGCGCGTCCGGAGCGGTCCCTGAGTTCTCGACGTTCGAGAACCTCTCGCACGGGGTCATTCCGCGGCAACTGCCAGGAATGACCCCTTTCCGTCTGCGGACGTAGCTCAACTGGTAGAGCACCGGTCTCCAAAACCGAAGGTCGGGGGTTCGACTCCCTCCGTCCGCGCCGTACAACGAAACAGCGGTCCGGCAGCATGCCCGAGCGGACGAAGGGACCGGTCGTCACCCGGGCGCGCACACCACGGAGGCGCGAATCCTCCTGCTGTCGAGAACTTTCGGCCGCCAGACCGTAGTCCCTCGTAGCCCAACTGGCAGAGGCGCCGGCATTAGGAGCCGGGAGTTGCGAGTTCGAATCTCGCCGAGGGAACGAGTTCGCGCGCAAGCGCGGACGAGCGTTTGTAGCTCAGTGGGAAAGAGCGCCCGTCTACGAAGCGGGAGGTCGGAGGTTCGAGTCCTCCCAAGCGCGCCGATGACGTGCGACGTCGAGCATGGCGGATGCGCCGCAATCTCGCGGGCCGGTTCGGGGCCCGAATATTCGCGTGCGGCAGGTGCTCAGGCGTGTCACAGTCGATGACTGTGACCGAGGACTACCGCACCCTGAACAGGGCCAACTGGGACCAGCGTGCGCCCATGCATGCCGCGTCGCCGGGCTATCGGGTGGCGCGGTTCCTCGCCGAACCGGACTTCCTGAGCGCGACAGTGCGTTTCGATCTGCCGCTGCTCGGCGACCTGCGTGGTCTGCGCGGCGTGCACTTGCAGTGTCACATCGGCACCGACACGATCTCGCTGGCCCGCCTCGGCGCTCGCATGACCGGCCTCGACTTCAGTCCCGCGTCGCTGGCGCAGGCTCGATCGCTGGCACGTCAGGCGGACGCCGAGGTGGATTTCGTCGAAGCCGATGTGTACGACGCGGTCTCGGCGCTCGGCGCGGAACGGTTCGACCTGGTGTTCACCGGAATCGGCGCGCTGTGCTGGCTGCCGAGCGTCGACCGCTGGGCACGGACCGTGGCCGAGCTGCTGCGCCCCGGCGGGCGGCTGTTCCTGCGCGAAGCCCACCCGATGCTGTGGGCGCTCGACGAAGACGTCACCGACCGATTGACCCTCGGCTACTCGTATTTCGAAACGCCCGAGCCGATGGTGTTCTCCAACGAGTCCACCTACGTCGAGATCGACGGCCGTCTCGACCCGACCATCACCCACGAGTGGAACCACGGCCTCGGCGAGATCGTCTCGGCGCTGCTGGCCACCGGCCTCACCCTCACCGGGCTGACCGAACACCGCAGCGTCCCGTGGAATGCCCTGCCGGGCAGGATGACCTGCGACGAGCACGACGAGTGGCGGCTGATCGAGCATCCCGAGCGCGTCCCGCTCAGCTACACCCTGCAAGCCCGCAAGGAGTGACGGCCACCACTCGAGACTGTATCCGCAGCATGCTGGCCGACCGGGGCCGCACGGACCTCGCGTATGTTCGGTGTGGTCATGGTGACTCTGCTCTTGGCGCTGACCGGCTTCGCCTTTCTCGATTCGCTCGATCTGCTGCTCGTCGGCGTCACGGTGGCGATCGTGTACGACAGCAAGCTCGCGCGGCGGTCACCATTGCCCGGCGGTCTGAGTTTCGTCGCGGGCGTGTTCGCGATGACCACCACGTTCGGGATCTGCGCCGTGCTCGGCATCAACTGGCTCACCTCGCTGATCGGCTTCGAGCTGACGCCGACCATCCGCTACTGGGGCGAACTGGCGGTGGGCCTGGTGCTGCTGCTGTTCTCCGTGCTGCCTTCCGGCGCGCGCCGTGACCCGCCCGCGTGGGCGACCAAAGCTCGGCGACGGCCCTGGGTGCTGGCGCTGGTCGGCGTCGCGATCGGCTTCGCGCAGGCGCCGACGGCGGTGCCGTATCTCGCGGGTCTGGCCATGCTGTCGGCGCACGACCCGCTACCGACGCTGTGGCCGCTGATCATCATCGCCTACTGCGCGGTCGCGCTGCTGCCGCCGCTGCTGATTCTCGCCCTGTCCGTCCGCGGCACCGCGCGAGCCCGCCGCGTGTATCGAACGATCGTCCGCGTCCTGACCGAATACGGTCCACTCTCGGTGCGAATCATCTTCGGGCTCTTGGGCGCGGCCCTGATCGCCGACGCGATCGTCCACTACACACACCTGTGGTGACCGGTAGACGCGGCCGGCTTGGAGTCCGTCTCCGGATCGCGCACGACCGGGGCGGAGGTACGTCTACTCGTCGGCGTCGTCCGGCTCCGGTCCGCCGCCGCGGACAGACCACAGCAGCCCCTCCAGCTCGTCGGGCTTGACGAGCACGTCACGGGCCTTGGACCCTTCGCTGGGACCGACGACGCCGCGAGTCTCCATGAGGTCCATCAGGCGGCCCGCCTTGGCGAAACCGACGCGCAGCTTGCGTTGCAGCATGGAGGTGGAGCCGAACTGGGACGTGACGACCAGCTCGATGGCCTGGAGTAGCACGTCGAGGTCGTCGCCGATATCGGGGTCGACGTCTTTCTTCTCCCCGGCCTTGGCCGCGGTGATGCCCTCCTGGTACTCGGGTTCGGCCTGGTTCTTGGCGAAGTCGACGACGGCGTGGATTTCCTCGTCGCTGATGAACGCGCCCTGCAAGCGGGTGGGCTTGCCCGCGCCCATGGGCAGGAACAGGCCGTCGCCCATGCCTATCAGCTTCTCGGCGCCCGGCTGGTCGAGGATGACCCGGGAGTCGGTGAGCGAAGAGGTCGCGAACGCCAGGCGGGACGGCACGTTGGTCTTGATCAGACCGGTGACCACGTCCACCGACGGACGCTGTGTCGCCAGCACCAGGTGGATGCCCGCGGCGCGGGCCTTCTGGGTGATGCGGACGATCGCGTCCTCCACGTCGCGCGGCGCCGTCATCATCAGGTCGGCGAGCTCGTCGACGATGGCGAGGATGTAGGGGTAGGGCCGGTAGACCCGCTCGCTGCCCAGCGGCGCGGTGATCGCACCGGACTTCACCTTCTTGTTGAAGTCGTCGATGTGGCGCACCTTGTTGGCCTGCATGTCCTGGTAGCGCTGCTCCATCTCCTCCACCAGCCAGGCCAGCGCGGCGGCGGCCTTCTTCGGCTGGGTGATGATGGGCGTGATCAGGTGCGGAATGCCCTCGTACGGGGTGAGTTCGACCATCTTGGGGTCGATCAGGATCATCCTGACCTCCTCCGGCGTGGCGCGTTGCAGCAGCGAGACCAGCATCGAGTTGACGAAGCTGGACTTACCTGATCCGGTGGAACCCGCAACGAGCAGATGAGGCATCTTCGCCAAGTTCGCGGAGACGAATTCACCCTCGATGTTCTTGCCGAGACCGATCACCAACGGGTGGTGGTCGTTTCGGGTGGACGGAGCTTTCAGCACGTCGGCCAGCCGCACCAGTTCACGGTCGGCGTTGGGCACCTCGATGCCGACGGCGGACTTGCCCGGGATCGGGGCGAGCAGCCGGACGTTCTCGGTGGCGACGGCGTAGGCGATGTTGCGCGCCAGCGCGGTGATCTTCTCGACCTTCACGCCCGGACCGAGTTCCACCTCGTACCGGGTGACCGTCGGGCCGCGCACGAATCCGGTGACCGCCGCGTCGATCTTGAACTGCACGAGCACCTCGGTGATCGCCTCGATCATCGATTCGTTGGCGGCGCTGCGCTTCTTGGGCGGTTCACCGTCGGTGAGCAGCGTCAGTGGCGGCAGCGAGTAATCGCCCTCGATCACCCGGTCGGCGACGAACTCGGGTTCCTTCGGCGGCGGCGGGGTTTGATCCTGTGCCTTCGGCGCCGGGCGTTTCTTGGGCTTGGGCGGTTCCGGCGGCGGTTCCGCGGCGATGGGCTTGGCGTCGCGCAGCGGCGGCTCGCCCAGCGATTCGGTGACCGCGTCGGATCCGGCGAACTCGTCGGGCGGATAGTTCTCGGCCGGGGTGCGGCCGCGGCGCCGGGAGGCGGTGCGGTGCACGGGGAAACCGTCGGCGTCGTAGTTGGCGGGGTCGTAGTCGCGTTCCGGCTCGAGATCGCCGTACTCGTCGCCGCCCGCCGCGGTGCCGAAGTATTCGCGCAGCCGCTGCGGGACCTCCCTGACTGTGGTCCCGGTCAGCAGCAGCACGCCGAAGACGATGGCGAGCAAAAGGATCGGCACGGCCAGCCAGGCGGTGAGCCCGCTCGCCAGCGGCCCGCCGATCACGTAGCCGACGAAACCGGCGGCGCGCGAACGGCCGTGCGCGTCGGTGGGCGCGCCCGCGGCGAGATGCCAGATGCCCAGCAGCGGCAGACCGACCAGCAATCCGCCCAGCACCAATCGCGGCCGGATCTCGGGGTGCGGCTCGGTGCGCATGAGGGTGATCGCGATGCCGGTCGCGACGAAGGGCAGTGCGGCCGAGGCGGACCCGGACACCGCCCGGATCGCTTCTTCCACCCAGTGCCCGATCGGGCCGCCCGCCGAGAGCCACACTGCGGCCGCGATGACGCCGCTCAGCGCGATCAGCGCGAGCGCGACCCCGTCGCGGCGGTGACCGTGTTCGATCTCGCCCGCCCGGCTGAGCGTGCGGGTGGTGGCGCCGAGCCCACGGGCCAGCATGTTCCAGCCGCTGGTGATGCCGCGGCTGATGACGGCCAGCGGCGCGGTGTCGGACGTGCGGCGCACGGGTCTACGGGCCGGTGTAGCGCGCCCGCGCGGTGCGGAACCACCCCGGGGTGTGGTGGAACGAGATCGCGCCGTGGTGGTCCTCCCCCGGGCCGATCCCGCCCGCGCACGAGGTGTCGTGGTGCTGCGGGACTTACCTGCCATGGACCCAGGCTAGCCGCAAACGCCCCATCCAGACCATCCGCAACACCCGTATCGCCCGCCTCGAGCGCGGCGGATCACAGTCGAAGGCCCCGCTCGAGCGGTGGACAGGGGTCGGTTCAGAAGGAGCGGTCGAGTTCCAGCACCGCGCGCACGGCATCCTCGTCGCCCGCGGTCTCGATGCGGACCTTGTCGCGGCCGAAGGCGTGCAGCAGGAGTTCGGAAGGCTTACCGGTGAGCGTCACCGCGGCGCCCTGCGCCGACTTCGCCTCCGCCCGGCGGCCGTCGGGCGTCGCCAGCACCACCGGCACCGGCGAATCACGGTAGGCCATCTTGCCGACCCGTCGCACCTGGTTCCACAGCTGGGACTCGTCGGCGTCGGAGAGTTCGCGCGGCTGCCAGTCCAATCCGGCGCGGCGCACATCCTCGTGGTGCACGAACATCTCGCTCAGGTTGACCAGCGCGTCCACCGGCTTCAGCGGCGACCACCAGGGCGGGCCGGTCCGCACCAGGTCGAGCAGTTCGGGAAACGGCTTGCGCGCCACGCGGTCCTGCACCGATTCGAGGTAGCCGGCGAACGGTTTCAGCAGGATGCCCGGCGCGGCGTCGGGGCGGCGTTCCCGAACGATCAAGTGCGCCGCCAGATCTCGCACGGTCCACGCGCCGCAGAGGGTCGGCGCATCCGGACCGGCCGACGACATCGCGGCCACCAGCGCTTGACGTTCCCGTTGTGCCATGCTCACGTGCCAACCCTATCGAATACCGGGCGGTCGCCATGATGACCGGCCGGTGGTCCGGACCCGCGCAATTCCGAAAAGGAAAGCCCGGACTGGATTCCCGAATGGTTGCTCGGTAGCTTGTCACTGGTCCATAGGGTCGTGGACCTATCAGTTCGAAGGGATTCACCTTGAAGAAGTTCTTCACCGCTGCCGCGGTCATCGTGGCAACGGTCGGTTCGATGCTGGCCACCTCGGCACCGGCGCAGGCCGGATACGGCTACTACGGCGCGATCGCCGTGTCGAGCGACGGTAGCTACGGCATCGCCAACAACTACGGAAGCTACAGCGCCGCCGAGGACGCCGCGATCGACGTCTGCGGCTACGGCTGCTCCACCCTGGTCTCCTGGACCAACGGCTGCGGCGTGCTCGCCAGCTCCGACACGCGCTGGAGCGCGTCGGCGCGGCCCAGCTACTCCGAGGCCCGCGCCGCGGCGCTGAGCCGCCTCTCCGGCGGCTGGGTCGTCGACTGGCGCTGCACCTCGGGCTACTCGCTGTAAATCCGACACCGTCGCGTCGTCCGCTCCGAGACCGCGACACCACTTCACCAGGGGAAAATCGTGAAACACCGCTCCATTCGGGCCGCGGTCGCCGTGCTGCTGACCGCCTCGGCGTTCGCGCTCGGCGCGTGCAGCTCCACCAGTGACTCCTCGAGCACGGGCACCAGCACCTCGCCCGCAGGCAAGTTCGAGGAAGGCAAGAACGAGGACAAGGCCGTCGACGGCAAGGCGCCCGCCACCACCACGGCGCCGAACCTGCCCAAGCCGGCCGCTTCGCTGCTCAACGAGCGCATCAACCGCGCCTTCGATCCCTCGGTGAGCGCCGAGGAGAAGATCAGCTGGATCCAGGACGCCGAGCGCGATCCGCAGCTGGTCGACAAGCTGGTCGACGCGGCCAAGCGCAACAAGGTGACCGTCCAGATCACCAATGTGCAGGAGCCGAAGGACGGCAAGCTGAAGGCCGACGCGAAGGTCACCATCGACGGGCAGCCGGTGGAGAACGCGTTCGTCGAGTTCGTCGCCGAAGGCAGCGACTGGAAGGTCTCCCACCAGTTCACCTGCAACATCGTGCGCTCGGCGAAGCTGGACTCGGCGGCCTGCCAGGCTCAGTAGCAGAAAAGCGAAAAGCGCCGGAAGGCAATGCCTTCCGGCGCTTTTCGCGTTTCGGATCAGACGCCGATGACAGTCGGCACGATCATCGGACGGCGGCGGTAGGTCTCGGCGACCCAGCGTCCGACCACCCGGCGCACGCCCTGGGCGATGCGGTGGATGTCGGTGACGCCCTCGCCCGCCAACCGCAGCAGCTCGGCCTCGACGAGTTCGGCGGCGTCGGCCAGCGCGGTCGGGTCGTCGGAGAAGCCGCGCCCGCTCAGCTCCGGTGTGCTCACGGCCTTGCCGGTGGTCTCATCGATGGCGACGGTGATGGAGATGAACCCGCCCTCGCCGAGCACCAGGCGGTCCGACAGCGTGGACTCGCCGACATCGCCGACGGACAGGCCGTCCACGTAGACGTGGCCGACCGGCACCCGGCCGACGATGGACGCGATACCGTCCACCAGGTCGACCACCACGCCGTCCTCGGCGAGCACCACCCGGTCCTCGGGGACGCCGGTGGCCACCGCGAGCGCGGCGTTGGCCCGCAGGTGCCGCCATTCGCCGTGCACCGGCATGGCATTGGTGGGTCGCACCGCGTTGTACAGGTACAGCAGCTCGCCCGCGGAGGCGTGGCCGGAGACGTGCACCTTGGCGTTCTGCTGGGTGATGACCGTCGCGCCCAGCCTGGCCAGCCCGTTGACCACGGCGAACACCGAGTTCTCGTTGCCGGGGATCAGCGAGGAGGCCAGCACCACCAGATCGTCGGCGCGGATGTGGATCTGCCGGTGATCGCCGCGCGCCATCCGGGACAGCGCCGAGAGCGGCTCGCCCTGCGAACCGGTCGAGATCAGCACCAGGCGGTCGCCGGGCAGGGTCGCGGCGACATCGAGGTCGACAACGACGCCGTCGGGCACCGTCAGATAGCCCAGATCCTGGGCGATCTGCATGTTGCGGACCATCGAGCGACCGACGAAACAGATACGGCGGCCGTACTTCTGGGCCACGTCGACGACCTGCTGGATGCGGTGCACGTGGCTGGCGAAGGACGCCACGATGACCCGGTTGCGCGCCTTGCCGATCACGTTGTCCAGCACGCCGCCGATCTCGCGTTCCGGCGTGACGAACCCGGGAACCTCGGCGTTGGTGGAGTCCACCAGGAACAGATCGACGCCCTCGTCGCCGAGCCGGGAGAAACCGGCCAGGTCGGTGAGCCGTCCGTCCAGCGGCAGCTGGTCCAGCTTGATGTCGCCGGTGTGCAGCGCGACGCCCGCCGGGGTGCGGATGGCGACCGCGATCGCGTCCGGGATCGAGTGGTTGACCGCGAAGTACTCGCACTCGAACGGACCGTGGATGGTGGTCTCGCCCTCGACGACCTCCATGAGCTTGGGGTGCAGCCGGTGCTCGCGGCACTT
The DNA here is from genome assembly GCF_057708605.1 of Nocardia sp. bgisy118. Classification (NCBI taxonomy): domain Bacteria; kingdom Bacillati; phylum Actinomycetota; class Actinomycetes; order Mycobacteriales; family Nocardiaceae; genus Nocardia; species Nocardia sp. bgisy118. The sequence continues at coordinate 51,500 of NZ_JBYISM010000013.1, forward strand.
CGCGGCGACCAGCGCGAGGGTGAACTTGGCGCCGATGACCGGGATGTCACCGCGCATGCGCAGCAGGAACGGCACCGCGCCGATGTGGTCCTCGTGACCGTGGGTGAGCACGATCGCGACGACGTCGTCCATCCGGTCCTCGATGGGCCGGAAGTCGGGCAGGATCAGGTCGACGCCGGGCTGCTGATCCTCGGGGAAGAGCACGCCGCAGTCGACGATGAGCAGCTTGCCGTCGTATTCGAAAACGGTCATGTTGCGGCCGATTTCGCCGATGCCGCCCAGCGCGAAGACGCGCAGACCGTTCTTGGGCAGCTTCGGCGGGGCGCCGAGCCGGTCCTGCGCCGCCACCACGGGCGGCTTGGCGGGCGGCTGTTCGCCGCGACCGCGACCTTGCCGACCGCGGCCGGAGCGGCGGCCCTGACCGTTCTGCCGCGCGGGTTCGGGCTGCTGAGCCTGAGCCTTCTTGGTGCGGTCCGACTTTCGTGCGGACTCCGCGCGGGGGGACTCGGCGACCTCGGGCTGCTGGACCTTTTCGGGCCGAGCCGCGACCTCGGGCTGCGCGGTGGTGACCTCGGGCTGCGCAGGGGCTTCCCGCTGCGCGGCGACCTCGGGCTGCGCCGCGACCGGTTCGGCGGCGGGCTTTTCGGTGCGTTCCCGTTCGACGGGAGCGGGTTCGGGAGCGCCCGCGGGACGGGACGCGGAGCGGCGGGGGCGGCGCGGAGTGGTCATTTCGACACCTCCTGTCGGATGACGGATGCGCCTACGGCTAGATCACTGCGGTCGCTCATCCCAGGACCCCCGCAGCCTGCAGGTCCTCGGCGAGCCGGTTCAGCGCGTCGGCGCTCGGCATCAGCTGCGGCAACCGCGGCTCGCCGACGTCGACGCCGAGCAGGCGCAGCCCACCCTTGGTCATCGCGACGCCGCCCAGGCGCGCCATCGCGTGGTTCAACGGGACGAGTCGAGCGTTGATGTCACGGGCTCGCGCCACGTCTCCCGCCTGATAGGCGTCGACCAGCTCGCGCAGGCGCTCGGGCACGAGATGGCCGATGACGCTGATGAATCCGACGGCGCCGATGGACAACCAGGGCAGGTTCAGGCTGTCGTCACCGGAGTACCAGGCCAGCCCGGTGCTGGCGATGAGGTCGGCGCCCGCGTTCAGGTCGCCTTTGGCGTCCTTGACCGCGACGATGCGCGGATGCTCGGCGAGCTTGCGAATCGTGTCGGGGCCGATCGGGATGATGGAGCGCGGCGGAATGTCGTAGAGGGTGACCGGCAGATCGGTGGCATCGGCGACCGCGGTGAAGTGCGCGATCAGGCCCTCCTGCGACGGGCGCGAGTAGTAGGGCGTCACCACGAGCAGACCGTGCGCGCCCGCCCGCTGCGCGTTGCGCGCGAGTTCGATGGAGTGGGCGGTGTCGTAGGTGCCCGCACCCGCGATCACGGTGGCGCGATCGCCCACGGCGTCGACGACGGCGTGCAGCAGGTCGAACTTCTCCGACTCGGTGGTGGTCGGCGACTCACCGGTGGTACCGGAGATCGCGAGCAGATCGACGCCGCGGTCGACGAGACGGGCCGCCAGCGCGACCCCGGCATCGACATCCAGCTTGCCGTCGGCACTGAAGGGGGTCACCATCGCGACACCTACCGTGCCGGACGCGCGCAGCTCCGTTGGCGTCGATTCACCGTTCGTCATGGTCAGAAAGGCTACCCGGTCCCCGGAGCACCCTCGACACCCTGACCGGCGATCCGGCTGCCCGGCCGGGTGATTCACCTCCCACCGACGCCGCGAAGACATCAATCTTTTCCTTGAATGACGCCAAAAACGACGTCATAATGGTGTCATGGATTTGAACAAGTACACCGCTCAGCTGCGCGAGAACCTCGTGGCGGCAGCAGCGCTCGGCGACGAGAAGACCCAGGCCACCGCCGCCGCCTTGGCCGCGGCGACCGAATCCTCGGCCCGGCTCGTGCTGCTCGCGGCCCTCTCCGAGCTGGCCGCCGAGGTCAGCGCGGAACTGGCCGACCGCACCGTGCGCGTCTCGGTGGACGGCACCGACGCCACGGTGGACGTGCGCAGGAACGCCGGCGAGGAGCACCCGACCATCGAGGACATGACCGGCGACATCAGCCGGGTCACGCTGCGCCTCGTCGAGCAGATGAAGGCGAAGGCCGAGGAGGCGGCCGCGGCCAACGGGGTCTCGCTGAACTCGTGGTTGTCCAACGCGGTGTCCGGTGCGCTGCGCGACCAGATGCGGGGCCACGGACCCAAGCGCGACATCTGACACCGGCCGCCGCACCCGATCCGGCCTGCTACATCCGGGCGACTACAGCAGCGCCGCCAGATCGCCGCGTTCACCGATCACGACATCGTCGAGTTCGAGCCAGTCCGCCATCTCACGCAGGGCCGTGCGCAGCGCCGCCGCGGTCTCCGCGTCGCAGCGGCCCGGTTCGGCGAACGCGCCGGGCACCAGCAGCCGCCCGTGCGCGCGTTCGGCGCGCAGGTCGACGCGGCCCACCAGCTCCCCGTCCTTCAGGAAGGGGAAGACGTAGTAGCCGTGCACCCGCTTGTGCTCGGGGGTGTAGATCTCGATGCGGTAGTGGAAGTCGAAGATCCGCTCGGTGCGCGGCCGGAAGAAGACCAGCGGATCGAACGGGCACAGCAGCGCGACGCCCTCGACGCGCCGCGGCGTGGCCGCCTCGGACCACAGGTAGGCGGGTTTGCCCCACCCGGCGACCTCGATCTCTTCGAGTTCGCCCGCGTCCACCAGCGCCGCGATCGCGGGCTCGGTCTGGGCACGGTGCAGCCGGTAGTAATCGCGCAGGTCGGTCTCGGTGCCGATGCCGAGCGCGGTGGCTGCGTGGCGGACCAGTTCCACCAAGGCGTCCGCTTCGGAGACGTTGCGCGCCAACACTTCCGGCGGGATCACCCGCTCGGCGAGGTCGTAGTGCCGGGTGAAGCCGACGCGCTTGTCGACGGAGAGCTCGCCCGCGGCGAAGAGCTGTTCGCAGATCATCTTGGTGTCGCTGAGGTTCCACCAGGAACCCTTGGGCCGCGGCTTGTCCAGCTCGAGATGCCGTTCCACCTCACCGGCGGTCGCGGCGCCCACGTCGCGGATCACGTCCAGGATGTCCTTGCCCAGCGTCGGATTCCGTTCCAGCACCTTACGCATCCCCGACCAGCGGCCGTGCTGGTACTGCACCATCCGCCAGCGCATCAGCGGCCAGTCCTCTACCGGGATGAGCGCGGCCTCGTGCGCCCAGTATTCGACCAGCCGCCGCGGACGCTTCGGGCTGTGACTCCAGGCGAACTCGTCGAGCAGCGCGCGATCGTAGCCGCCGATCCTGCTGAACACCGGGGCGTAGTGCGCGCGCACCACCGCCGACACCGAATCGAGTTGCAGCAGTTGTGTTCTGGCGAGCATGTCGGCCACCGTGCGCCGGGTGACGGTCGCCGGGCGCCGCCTGCCGAACCCCTGCGCGGCCAGGGCCGTCCGCCGCGCGGCCGCCGCACTCATCTTCCGCATACCCGAACAATGCCACGGGGGTCCGACACGAATCGGACGGCATGTTCCCGCGCCGGGCTCGTCCGCAGGTCCGGACCCCGCGACGCACTGTGTCGAGCGTCACACATCGTCCGGTCACAGCGGGGCCGAGCGGTGTGTCGAAACAGGTGTCAGCAGCGAAGGGAGTGGCGCACCGCGTCACACCCACGATTCCGAGGGAGCAACATCGTGCCCACCGTCGACGTTCTCGATTCGTTCATCTCCTACACCGACACCGGTACCGGCGCGGGTTCCGTGCCCGTGGTGTTCCTGCACGGCAACCCGACCTCGTCGTACCTGTGGCGCAACGTGATTCCGCACGTCGCCGATCAGGCCAGGGCGCTGGCCCCCGATCTCATCGGCATGGGAGCGTCGGGCAAGCCCGACATCGACTACCGCTTCGTCGACCACGCCCGCTACCTGGACGCCTGGTTCGACGCGCTCGGCCTGGACGAGGTGGTCCTGGTCGGCCACGACTGGGGCGGCGCGCTCGGCATGGACTGGGCCGCCCGGCACCCGGGCCGGGTGCGCGGCATCGCGCTGATCGAGACCTTCTTGCGGCCGCTCGAATGGGAGGAGATGCCGCCGCTCGGCGCCGAGCTGTTCCGCAAGTTCCGCAGCGCCGAGGGCGAACGAATGGTGTTGGAGGAGAACATGTTCATCGAGTTCAATCTGCCGAACGGCGTCGCGAACCTGTCGCAGCAGGACCACGACGTCTATCGCGCGCCCTACCCCACGCCCGCCACGCGCAAGCCGCTGCTGGCGTGGCCGAGGGAGATCCCGCTGGGCGGCGAGCCCGCCGACGTGGTCGCCACCATGCACAACTACGGCCGATACCTGGCCGAGACGCCGGGTATCCCGACGCTGATCATGGCGCTGGAGAACGGCGTCGGCCTCGGCTCGCCCGAGACGGCGCGCTGGGCCGCAACCACTTTCGCCGACACCGAGCTGGTGTCGATCCCGCCCGCCGGGCACCACGCGCCGGAGGATCGGCCGGACGAGATCGGCGCGGCGGTGTCGGAATGGCTGCGCAGGCGCGCGCTGGTTCCGGCCGTCGCGCGGGCCTGAATCCCTGTCGTCCGTGGCGTCGTTCGGGGCGACCGAGCCGGGCCGTCGGCCCGGTCGCCCCGCGCCGAACCGTCGCGCTTGCGACACCGCCGCGCGCTGGCGAAGATTGCCCGAATGAGCAGTGCAGACACCACGGCGGGCGATCCGGACCACGAGGCGGCGACGGACGTCCGCCGCGCGGAGGCGGCGTTGGTCGCCCGCGCGGTGGACGGCGATCGGGACGCGGTCGCCGACATCGTTCGCATGTTGCAGGATCCGCTGTATCGGCTGGCCCTGCGGATGGTGGGGCGACCCGCCGAGGCGGAGGACGCCACCCAGGAGATCCTGATCCGCGCGGTCACCCGTCTCGCCACCTTCCGCGGCGAGGCGAAGCTGCTCACCTGGGCGTACCGCATCGGCGTCAACTACTTGATCAACCTGCGGACCCGGTCGCCGCAGGAACAACACGAGCTCAGCCTGGAGGAGTTCGGCGCCGGACTCACCGACGGCTTGGCCGCCGAGGACTACCGCGGGCCCAGGGCCGCCTTGCTGTCCAGCGAGGTCCGGCTCAACTGCAGCCAGGGCATGCTGCAATGCCTGGCCCGCGAGGAGCGTGTCGCGTTCGTGCTCGGCCAGGTCTTCGAACTCGGTTCGGCGGACGCGGCGTGGATTCTCGACATCACCCCGGCCGCCTACCGAAAACGATTGGAGCGCGCCAAGAAACGTCTCGGCGCGTTCCTGAGCTCCGCGTGCGGTGTGGCCGACCCGCGTGCGGCGTGCCGTTGCTCGCGGCGGGTCGAGAAGGCGGTCGCACTCGGCCGCGTCGACCCGGCCGCGCCGCGGTACGCCACCCATCCGGTGAGCCCCGGCGGTCGGACGGTGCTCGAGGCCGAGGAACAGATGATCCGGCTGCACGACGTCGCGGCGGTCCTGCGCGGGCATCCGGATTACGCCGCGCCCAGCGAACGGATGGACGCCATCGCGACGCTGTTACGGTCGGGGCAGTTTCCGCTGCTGGCCTGAGCGCCCCGCGTCCAGTGGCGCACATCACAGACCGGAGTTGTCGGACGGCGTCGAAATCCGGTGTCGAACCGGAGTGACAGGGCACAACACCGGAAAGGACGCCCCCATGGCCACCATCGACGTTCTCGACTCCTACCTCCACTACCACGACACCGGGTCGGGTGAGACCCCCGTCGTCTTCCTGCACGGCAACCCGACGTCGTCCTACCTGTGGCGCAACGTGATTCCGCATGTCGCCGACCAGACCCGGTGCTTGGCACCGGATCTCATCGGCATGGGCGCCTCGGGCAAGCCGGACATCGCCTACCGGCTCGACGATCACGCCCGGTACCTCGACGCGTGGTTCGACGCCCTCGGCCTCGATAGGTTCGTCGTCGTCGGCCACGACTGGGGCGGCACGCTCGCGATGGACTACGCGGCCCGCCACCCGGGCCGGGTCGGCGGCATCGCGCTGATCGAGACGTTCCTGCGCCCGACGCGCTGGGACGAACTGCCGCAGGGATCGGCCGAGATGTTCCGCACCTTCCGCTCGCCGGAGGGCGAAAAGGCCGTGCTGGAACAGAATCTGTTCATCGAATACAACCTGCCCAAGCTCATCGCCGGACTCACCGAGGCCGATCTCGACGCCTACCGCGCGCCCTACCCCACCCCGGACACGCGCAAGCCGATGCTGGCGTGGGCCAGGGAGTTCCCCCTCGACGGCGAGCCCGCCGACGTCGCCCAGCGGGTCCGCGACTACGGACGCTGGATGGCGGAGAGCCCGGAGGTGCCCAAGCTGCTGATGCGTGTCGAGCCGGGGGTCGGCCTCGGTTCTCCGGAGGTGATCGACTGGGCGGCACGGACTTTCGCCGCCGTCGAGGTCGAGTCGGTCGGACCGGGCGCCCACCACAGCCCGGAGGACCAGCCCGACGCCATCGGGCGGGCGGTCGCGAACTGGCTGCGCAGGCACGCGCTGACCGCGCAGCCGACCGCGGTGTGAAACAGAGAGGATCGATAACGATGCGCGACGCTTCCGAAAGGGCGGCGGCCACGCCGCCGAGCGCTCGTCGGCGGGAACGGGGCACGCACGAGCCCGTCGACAGCCCGGCCGGAAGCGCTCCGTCGGGGCCGCTCGAGGCACGGACCGTCGAAGCCGACCAGGTCCCCGGCCATCAGGTGACGGGCCCGGATCAGGAAGAGCTGCGGCTCGTCGCGCGCGCCGTCGACGGTGACCAGGCGGCGCTGCGGGAGGTGATCGGCCGCCTGCAGGATCCGCTGTACCGGCTGGCGCTGCGCATGGTCGGCCGCCCGCCCGATGCCGAGGACGCCGTGCAGGAGATCCTGCTGCGCGTCGTCACCCGGCTGTCCACCTGGCGGGGCGAGGCGAAACTGCTGACCTGGGCCTACCGCGTCGGCGTCAACTACCTGCTGAACCTGCGCAGGCGGTCACCGCAGGAACGCGATCAGATCGGCCTGGACGATCTCCGCGACGACCTCGCCGACGGACTCGCCGCCGTCGACTACGCGGGCCCCGAGGCCGCCCTGTTGGCCGAGGAAGTGCGGCTGAGCTGCACGCAGGCGATGCTGCAATGCCTCGGCCGCGACGAACGCGTCGTCTTCGTGCTCGGCGAGATCTTCGAACTGACCGCCGCCGAGGCCGCCTGGATCCTCGGCACCACACCGGCGGCCTGCCAGAAGCGGCTCGAACGCGTCAAACAGCGTCTCGCCGCATTCCTGCGGTCGACCTGCGGGGTGGTCGAGCCGAAGGCGTTGTGCCGCTGCCCACGTCGCGTCGACAAGGCCATGGCCCTCGGCCGCGTCGACATCGGCAACCCGGCCTTCGCCGGTCACCGGGTCAGCGCGGGCGGGCGCGGGGTCGCCGAAGCCGCCGCCCAGATCCATCGCCTCCGCGACGCCGCCGCCGTGCTGAGCGCACACCCGGATTACGCCGCGCCGCAAGCGAAGATCGATGCCATCACCGGGCTGCTGACCTCGGGCCGTTTCCCGTTGCTCGAATGACCGGGGTCAAATCGTGACGGCGACCTCGCCCGCCGCGTCGATCTCGGTGCGGCGCGCATTGGCGGGGGCGTTCGCGAGCACCGTGGCGAGGATGCGGCGGCCCATCGGAAGCACGCGGACCGTGATCGAGCCCGCGTTCGCCGCGTCCAATTCCCTGATCGCCGCGTCGATCACCCGCTGCCGCACCCAGCGCGGCACACCGGCGAAACCACCGTCGTCCAGCAGCACCACCTCGACACCACGCGAGCGCGCGCCGCGGGCGGCGCTGCTGAGTTCGTCGGTGACCAGCTGGGGCGCGCGCAGACCGTCGCGCAGTTCGGCTTCCAGCAGCCTGCACTGTTCGCGCTCGGCGGCGGTGAGTTCGACGCCGTCGGCGATGCGCTCCAGGATCGGACGCGCCACCTTGTCCAGCCGGGCCAGCTGTCGATCGCGTTCGCCGTTCTCCGCGGCCATCGTGGCCTCGGCCGCCGCGCGCATGGTCGCTTCCTCGCGCAGCAGGCGCAGCGAGCGCTGGGTGGGCCGCATGATCGCGGCGCACACCGAGACGCTCGCGACCGTCGCGATCGGCACCACGGTCCCCGCGAGGACGCCGCCGCGCAGCCCGGCCGTCGCGCTGACGGTCGCGACCACCGCGGCCACGCCGGCGACGCCGAGCCAGGCGGCTCCGAGCCTGCCGCGCAGCACCAGCACCGCGAGCACATACGAAGAGGCGAACGCCGACCACACCGGCTTCGACCAGGCCTCATCGATGTGCAAGGTGTTCAGTGCGGTCGCGGCGGGCCCGGAGGCGGCCACGAAAACCGTTGCGGGCCACGGCAAGGGGTCCACCGGGATGACGAGCACCAGGACCCCGGCCACCACGAGCAGGACGATCCCGGTGATGGCCGCGAACGGCGACGCGTCGGAGAAGTTGCGGACCATGTACAGGACGATGGTCACCTCGAGGATGATCAGGAACAGCCAGGCCGCCGCGTCGCGCAGGCCGAGCAGATCGCGCACCCCGAGATCGGAATCGGCGTCAACCATCGCTCCCCCACACCAGCGTCACCGACGTGCCTTCCCCCGGCTGTGATTCGACGAACGCCGCGCCGCCCGGCAGCCTGCGCATGCGGCCGAGGATGCTGACCGAGATGCCGAGCCGGTCCACCGGCACCTTGGCCGGGTCGAAGCCAGCGCCGTCGTCGCGGAAGACCACCCGGATACCGCCCGCGCTCACTGTGACGGTGACCGCGCGCTGCACCGCGCGCCCCGGCACCGTGGCGTGCCGCAGGCTGTTGCGCACCGCCTCCGCCAGCGCCGCGGCGATGGTTCCCGCCGCGTCCACCGGCAGCCGCAGGTCGTCCACTCCGGACCAGCGGCGCGCGCTGAACGCGATGCCCTGGTTGACCTCGTGCACCGACGCGCGCAGGAAGCCGACGGCCCCTTGGGCATTGAGCCGGTCGGGTTCGGCTTCGCTGCCGCGCAGTTCGTCGAGCTGGGCGAGGGTGCGTTCGGCCTGCTTGCGCAGCACCGGGGAATCGGTGCCGGTGCGCGAGGCGTCCAGCAACGTGGAGAGCACCGCGTCGTGGATCAGCGCCGCGAAGCGGGCGCGTTCCCGGTCGCGGGCGGCCGCGCCCGCCGCGGCGGCGGCCCGGCTGCTCGCGATCGCCGATTCCCGGTCGACGCGGGCGGCGGCGGCCCTGGCGTAGACGGCACACCAGAGGAACAGCGCGCACAGCCCGACGGCACGCGCGAAATCGCTGAGCAGCGACCAGCCCGTGCCGTGCGGCACCACGGACATGTTGGCAGCGGACGCCACCGCGCCGCCGAAGACCAAGTAGCACACCGCGATCGGCCGCCGCCAGGCCAGCGCCGCCGCCAGCACGCCCAGCGCGAACACCCGGTACAGCCACACCGAGGTGGCGTCGGTCACGGGCTGGTGATACGCGAACGGGATGAGCGCCATCGCGACGATGTAGCTGATCGCCGCGGCGCCCGCGACGAACTGGATGACCCGCCTGCTCATGCGGACCGACACGATGGCGAGCACCGGGGACCACCCGAAGGCCAGCGCGAACGCGAGCACCGTCCAGCCCAGCGGCGCGAACCGGCTTTGATCGGCGATCTCCGGCAGCTCGACCACCGCGGCGATCATTCCGGCGATGGCGAAGGTCAACCCGAGCCTGCGCAGGATGCGGTCCGAGGCGGCCTCGTCGATATGGTTGGCGCCCACCACTCCCCGTACGCGACGCCACCGGCTCGCCGACGTCGAGTCGGGTCCGGGCGCGAGCGCGCTCGATGCGGTGTCCAGCGTGCTGGACGGGATCATCCGCGCGGGTGCCGCTCGGGAACCGGAAGCCATCCGTCCTCGACGGCGCGCTTGTAGAGGTCGGTCTTGGTCGGGGCGGGACGGCCCGCGTCGGCGTACTTCTGGCGGATGCGGCCGAGGTAGTCGTTGACGGTCTGCTCGGAGAGGCCGGTCAAGCGTGCCACGCGGGAGGCCTTCTCGCCCGAGGCGTACAGGGTGAGCACTTCCTCCTGGCGGGGGCTGAGGCCCACGTCGGACAGTTGCGGGTCGCCATCGATGGCGGCGGCCCAGTCGGTGGTGACCACCTGCTCACCCGAGGCGGCGCGGCGCACGGCCGCCACCACGGTCGGGACGTCCTCGGATTTGCGCACCACGCCGAGCACGCCGGCGCGAGCCGCGGACCGCACCAAGAACGCGTTGTCGGCTCCGGTGAACACCAGCACCTCGATGCCGCGTTCACGCAGCGCGCGCACGTTGTCCTCGGGTGCGGAGCCGTCGGCCAGCCGCAGATCCAGCACCACCAGATCCAGCGCGGCCGCCGGCCCGGCCGCCGTGAGCAGGTCGGGCACGGTTCCCGCCGTGTACACCAGATCGAGATCCGGTTCCGGCGCGAGCATCGCGGCGAGCCCTATCGCGACCGATTCGTGGTCCTCGACCAGCCCGATCCTTCGCGCTACCCTCTCGCCGCCGCCGTCGGCCCACGTCACCTAGACACTCCCATCCCGAGCAACTCGTCCACAGCCCCCCGCTTCAACGTCACCTCGCAGTATGACGGCACTGTGGGCAAGCCGGTCAGACACCAAAAATCGGGGCCGATCTATTCCATCAGCTGTGCGGCGACCGTGGCGCCCAGCTCCCAGCATTGTTCCAAGTCCGCCTTGGTCGGCGCGCCCATGACGATCACCGGCGCGACCGCTTTCACCCAGCCGAGCCCGGTGGTCACGCGATCGACACCGCGTTCGGCGCCTTCGGTGCCTTCGTTGCCGTGCAGGTACAGGCCGTAGGGGCGACCCTTGGTGGAGTCCAGGCACGGGTAGTAGAACGTGTCGAACGCATGCTTGAGCGCACCCGACATGTAGCCGAGGTTCGCCGGGCTGCCGAGCAGATATCCGTCGGCGGCGAGCACGTCGCTCGCGGTGACCCCGAGCGCCGCACGACGCACCACCTCGACGCCCTCGATCTCGGGATCGGTCGCGCCGGACACCACCGCCTCGAACATCGCCTGCATGTGCGGCGACGGGGTGTGGTGGATGATCAACAGTCGGGCCACTGTTCGCTACCCTTCGCGCTGCTCGCGTTCCAGTTTCTCCAGTGCCACCGCGCGGCGCATGGTTTCGCGCGCCCGGGTGCGGTCGCCCGCGTAGTCGTAGGCGCGGGCCAGGCGATAGGAGACCCGCCAGTTGTCCGGGTCGGCCTCCCATTCCTGCTTCACCTGCTCGAACAGTTCGTCGGCCGCGGCGCGTTCGATGCGGCCGGACGGTCGCCGCGCGAGCGTGGAGGTGTCCAGTTCCAGGCCCTCCTCGTGGATGCGGCGAGACAGGTGCTGGTGAGCGAGTGCCGCGCGCACGGTGGCGACCACCACCCACACGCCGACGATCGGCAGCAGCAGCACGCCGATACCCATCGCGACGCCAGCGGGTTCGCCGGAGCCGATCAGGGCGAACGCGATTCGGCCGAGCAGCAGGAAGTAGAAACCGAGCGCGAGTACCAGCGCGGCGATCAGTCCGACGACGCGCACGATCTCACCGCGGCTGGCATTCGCCTCCGGTTCGGCGTTCACGGGTGCGCCTTCGACGGGGCCGTCGACCGCACGGCGCGCTCGCTCATCCCGCTCATAGATCGAGGAACGGATCGAGTCCGACGGTCAGGCCTGGTCGACCCGCGATCTCCCGGACGCCGAGTAGCACGCCCGGCGCGAACGAGGAGCGATCGATCGAGTCGTGCCGGATGGTCAGGGTCTCGCCCTGGGTGCCGAACAGCACCTCCTGGTGCGCGACCAGCCCGGCCAGGCGCACCGAGTGCACCCGTACGCCGTCGACGTCGGCGCCGCGCGCGCCTTCCAGTTCGGTGGTGGTCGCGTCGGGGCTGCGGCCCACACCCGCGCGCGCCCTGGCCTCGGCGATCAGGCCCGCGGTGCGGTAGGCGGTGCCCGAGGGCGCGTCGGCCTTGTTCGGGTGGTGCAGCTCGATGACCTCGACGGATTCGAAGAACCGCGCCGCCTGCTCGGCGAAGCGCATGGACAGCACCGCGCCGATGGCGAAGTTCGGGGCGATCAGCACGCCGGTCTCGGGGCGGTCGGCCAGCCAGCCGCGCACCTCGTTCAGCCGCGCCTCGTCGAAGCCCGTGGTGCCGACGACCGCGTGAATGCCGTGCTCCACCAGGAACTTCAGGTTCCCCATCACCACGTCGGGGTGGGTGAAGTCGACCACAACCTGGACGCCGTTCGCCGCGAACGTCTCCAGCGCGTCGCCCTTGTCGACCTCAGCGACCAACTCCAGGTCGTCCGCCGCCTGTACCGCCGCGCAGATCGCCTGTCCGACCTTCCCGCGTGCTCCGAGCACTCCGACCCGAATGGTCACCGCACCTCCTCGTTCCGCTGGTGTTGGGGCAAGCCTATCGAGCGGTGGGGGAGCGCGACTTCCCCGGGCGTCCACTCGCCTCGCAATGCATCGATTGATGCGCATAACTCGATAGGGCTATGTCCACGGACAGGCGACTCGCACCCCGGTAGAGCTGAAGTGCCGAACATTGCGGGTGACGATGTCCACCCCGTGCGACTCGGCCGTCGCCGCGGTTTCACCCATTCCGAGTGCCAGCGAGATTGCCGATCATCCGTTCCAAGACTCGCAACGTGGTCGCGAACTGGTCGGGTTCGACCCCCGACGCCATCGCGCGGCGGCGTTCGCCGATACGGACGAAAGTTTCGTCGTGGATCGTCCGGCCCGCGGCGGTCAGGGCGAGTGCGCCCGCATCGCCGTCGATCAGCTCGGCCGAGGACAAGTCGCGAATCTCGATGCGCCATTCCCCCTCGGTTTTCCAGAATGGCGCCAAGGCTTCGCGCAGCTCGTCGGCCGAGCGCGGCCCCTCGGACAGTGTGTGCAGCAGCTGCCAATGGCGACGACTCAGCCCGCCTGCCGCGAGATCGTCGTCGAATCGCGCCTCGATCAGCCGGTCGAGTTCCTTGAGCAGGTATCCGATTCTGTGCTCGGCCATCAGTCCTCCAAGTACATGTACTATGACATTTATATGCAGTCTTACATGGAAATAGGTGCGATGGAAGAGCACAGCGCGTACACCGAGGCGGTCGCGGCGGCCATGGTCCGCATCCGGCACAGGCAGACGCGCGGCGCGCTGGCGGGCGAGAGCCGGGTTCCCGCAGCGGTTTTCCGGGTTCTCGATGCGGCATCGAGCATCGAGAACGCCACCGTGGGAGCGCTTGCCCCGGCACTGGGCGTCGACCAGCCGCGCGCGAGCCGCCTTGTCGCCCATGCCGTTTCGGAGGGATGGCTGGAACGTGTCGCCGACCAGCGCGACGGACGCAAGGCGGTGCTGCGGCCGACAGAGCTCGGCCGCAGGATCCTCGCCGCGGCCCACCGCAGGCGCGCGGCGGCGACGGCGGCGGCGATGGCGCACTGGACCGAGCGCGAACGCGCCGAATTCGCCCGGTTGCTAGGCCGTTTCGTGGACGCGATGGACGCGGCCGACGCTACGCCGCCGGAGTCTTGAGCACCTCGATCAGCGCCGTCACACTGTGTTCGCGATACCCGCGCGCGACCGCACGGCGCAGCAACTCCGCCATGGGCGCGTGCCACGACATGTCGACGCCCAATTCCGCGCCCACCGCCAGGTCGTCGCCGACGGCGTCGTGGAAGAGCCCCACCGAGGAGCCAAGCTTCGTGTAGTCGCCGGTGTCGATCTCCTCGGCCAGCAGCGGGAGCAGCGACTCGATCATCCGCAGCCACTTCGCCGAGTACGGCACCATCGCGTGGGCCTCGATACCACGCGCGGCGAGCACCGCGGCGCCCTCGAAGAAGCCGAGCAGGGCGGGCAGCAGGGTCGCGCCGACGGCCGACTCGTACAGCGCGGCGAGATCCGGTTCGTCGCCCAAATGCACTGTCTCGCCGCCGAGTACACCCAGCGTGGGCAGGTATTCGTCGTACACGGCGCGGTCACCGCCGTAGTACAGCAGCGTGTCGGCGGCGCCGACGGCCGCGGGCACGTTCTTGATCGCGCCGCCGAGGAAGCGCGCCCCGCGCGCCTCGGCCCACGCGGCGACGCGCCGTGCGCCCGCCGGTGTACCGCTGTTGAGGGTGATCAGGGTGCGTCCGGCCAGCGCCTCGCCCGCCGGGGCGAGCGCGTCGAGCGTGGCCTCGAATCCGGTGAGCACCGACACGATCAGCGGGCTCGCCGCGACCGCGTCGCCGATCGTCGTCGCCTGCCTCGCGCCGAGCGCCACCAGCGCGGCGGCCTTGCCGGGGGTGCGGTTCCACACCGTGGTGGGATGTCCGGCCGCGACGAACGCCGCGGCCACGGCACCGCCCATCGAACCGAGTCCCACTACGGTCACGGGCCCGCGCGCTCCGTCGGTCATCTTGCCTCCCAAGCCGTTTCGTCCCCGTCCGGGGCTTGCGGAGGCGAGTCTGCGCGGGGCCGCGACGACCGACAAGTACCTACTTTTCGGTCGAATACGCACGTCCAGGTAAGCAACGAGCGCACGGCGCGGCAGCGGTGACGACGATCACCGGTCAGTCGAAGACGATCACCTGACGCAACGCGTGCCCGGCCGCGAGCTCGTCCATGGCGCGGTTGATGTCGTCCAGGCCGACGTGCGCCGACACCAGCCGCTCCACCGGAAGCCGCCCCTCCCGCCACATCCGCACGTACTCGGGGATGTCGCGCGAGGGCACCGCCGAACCCAGGTAGCTGCCCACGATGGAGCGTCCCTGCGCCACCAAGCCCAGCGGCGAGATGCTCGCGCGGGCGTCGGGGGCGGGCAGACCGACGGTGACCGTGGTGCCGCCCGGCGCGGTCGCCGCGACCGCGGTCTCGAACGCGCGCACGTTGCCCGCCGCCTCGACGACCACCTCGGCTTGCACGCCCTGTTCGGCGATCTCGGCCGGGGTGTATGTCGCCGTAGCGCCGAGCTCCTTTGCCATAGCGAGCTTTTCGGGGACAGTGTCGACGGCGATCACCTCGGGAGCGCCCAGTGAGACGGCCACCAGCACGGCAGCCATGCCGACACCGCCGAGGCCGACCACCATGATCCGATCCGCGGGCCCGGGTCGCGCCGAATTCAGCAGCGCGCCACCGCCGGTGAGCACCGCGCAGCCGAGCACCGCCGCGACCTCCGGCGGCACGTCGTCGTCGACCGGGACGACCGAGCGGCGGTCCACCACCGCGTGCGTCGCGAACGCCGAGACGCCAAGGTGGTGGTGCACCTCCGCGTCGTCGCGGCGCAGCCGGCGTCCGCCGTTGAGCAGTTCTCCCGCGTTGTTGGCCGCGCTGCCCGGCACGCACGGTGTGCGGCCCTCGCTGGCGCAGCCCGCGCACTCGCCGCAGCGGGGCAGGAAGGTCATCACCACGCGCTGCCCGAGGGCGATATCGCTGCCGCCCGCACCGACCGCCACGACGCGGCCCGCCGCCTCGTGCCCGAGCAGCATCGGCACCGGGCGCACCCGGTTGCCGTCCACGACCGAGAGGTCGGAGTGGCACAGCCCGGCGGCCTCGATCCGCACCAGCAGTTCACCCGGTCCCGGTTCGCCGAGCTCCAGCTCACAGACGTTGATCGGCGCCGACTCGGCGAACGGTGCCGGCGCCGCGATCCGCTCCAGGACCGCTCCACGAATCTTCATGGTTGCGACGCTACCGCGCGCCGCGCGGAGTGGCGCCGACACCGCCGAAACTCGGGCGACGCGACGACCTCCGGAGAAGCGGAGGGTGGCGCGGCCGGGGATCCGCCGCTATTGTCGTTCGGCGTGACGGTGCTCCTGTAGGCCGCCTTGTACCGAGCCCAGGGTCGGGACCGTCACGATTCGAGGAGAATATCCTGTCCATTCAGTTCAACCACACCATCGTCGGCTGCCGCGACAACCGAGTTTCCGCGGAATTCTGGGCCGATATCCTCGGCCTCCAAGTCGGCAAGGAATGGGGACCGTTCATCGAGCTTCCGATGAGCAACGGCGTCGATTTCGACTTCGCGGCCGTGCCCGAGGATGTCACCGAGATCCAACCCCAGCACTACGCCTTCCTCGTCTCCGAGGCCGAGTTCGACGCGGCCTACGCCAAGATCCAGCGCTACGGGCTGGACCACTGGGCCGATCCGCGCCAGCAGGCGCCCGGCGAGATCAACCACAACGACGGCGGGCGCGGCGTGTACTTCCTGGACCCGAACGGCCACTTCATGGAATTGATCACCGTTCCGTACGGGGGTTGGCGGGAGTAGTGGGCCGTCCGCCGGAAGCCGGTGCAGGGCCGGGTGAAGGCGGAGCCACGAGTAGTGCGCGAGCGGGCGGCATCCACTTCGGGTGCCGCCCGCTTGTGCTCGAAGCTCCAGCGCGGGCTCGGCTACCGCGCCCCGGCCCGCGGTGCTAGGCGCTCGGCGTGGGCGCGGTCTCCGGGGCAGGCGGCCACAGATTCGGTTGTACCGAAGCGGGTTTGCTGGTGGGGTTGTCGTCCCAGTCGAAACGTACGCCGACCCATGCCTTGGGGCGGTCGAAATGCGTTTCCCCTGCGATGAATCGGGTGGCGACGAAGGAGATCTCGCCGAAGAAATCGCCGGTGCGGAAGTCGGCGGTGCGTCCGGCGATGGTGCTGCGAGCGAAGCTCACCGCGCCGTGGAATTCCGCTCCGACGAAATCGATTTCGCGGGTACTGCGGCGGCGCAGGCGCTGGGCGGCGCCGAGTTCGGCTTCCTCGAAGGTGACGGCCGTGGCATAGAGTTGCGCCGCGGTGAACGCGACACGTTGACCGGAGAAGACGGCCCGCTCGAAGCAGACGTGCTCGCCGTCCAGGGTCGCCTGCGCGAAGGAGGTCAGTTCGGCCCGGAACACGGCCGCCCGCCACGATGTTCGCGCGCCGAGGAATCGCGCGCCGACGAACCCGGTGCGCGCGCCCGCGAAGGTCGCGTCGTCGAAGCAGGTTCGCTGACTCTCGAAGGTCACGCCGTCGAAGGTGGTTCGCTCGGTGCGGAATTCGGTGTTCTCGAAGTTCACGATCGGAACGGCGAAGGCGGCGTCGCGGAAGGTTACGTGGTGCCCGGTGAACCGGGTCCGGTTGAAGTCGGCGAAACGGTCGCCGACGAACCTGGCTCTGGCGAAAGTGGTCCAGCGCCCGCCGAATTCGGTCGCCTCGAAGTCCGCGTTCTCCAGCACCGCGCCGGTGAAATCGAAATCGCAACGCGACCAGGACGCTTCGGTGTACGGCCGTAGGTGTTCGGCGATCACGCGCACGATGGTGGCGCGCACCTCGCGATCGTTGTGCCGTATCCGATAGACGCGCTCGATTTCGCGGCCCGATTCCTGGGCGGTCTCGGCGCGCGAGATCAGGTGGTTGGCGCCGTCGTCCGGTTCGTAGGGCAGGCGCAGGTATCCGCACAGCACATCGATGCACTGCTGACGCCGCACCGGAGCCGAGAACTCGTCCGCCACACCGGCCATCGCGTAGACACCGGCCAGCCGAACGGCCGGATCCTCGTCGCCGAGTTGCCGCGCCGCCGCCCCGAACAGCTCGGCGAACCTGCCGCGCTCCAGGTCGCGCTGCCGCCGGTATGCCACGACCAATGCCACCGCGCCGCCGACGCCCGCCGACACCGACAACGCAATCTTGGTGAGCTCCACCTGATTCGGCGTCTCGGCCTTCGCACCGAGCCCCCACCACAACAACCACCAGGTCAACCCCGCGACGGCCAGTCCACCGAGCACCGCACCGAACACCGCGAGCAACAACGCCGCACGGTGCATCCGGCGTCCCAACTTCCCCCACCATCGCATGAGCTGCATGGTAACCCGATCACCGCGCCCCCACTACCGGGCCGATTCCGTCCTCGCAGAGCTTCGCTACACCGCGCGGCATTCGTAGTTGCCCGCGAGGTGCGCGAAAACGCTGCGAGGCAATTCATTCGTATGATTCGGAGATGACCGGACAGGAGAAGGACATCGTGAGTGTGGTCGAATCGCTGCACGCCGACCTCGCTGCTTGGCTGGGATCGGCCGCACCGCTCGAGGTCTTCGAGCGGTTCGCCGAAGCGCAGCACGAGCGGTTCTCGATGGTGGCCATGTGCGGTACGGTGCTCGGCCGCGACGAGTTGCTGACCGGGTTGCGGGAAGCGCGAAATACGGAGCCGGGCTTGCGGATCGAGGTGGCCGAGCTGACGGAGCTGTACCACGAGGGTGAGCTCGTGGTGGTGCGATTTCTGGAGCGCCACCTTTCCGATGAGGGCTCGTCTTCGCGCCGGGTGTCAGCCGTGTTGGAGGATTCGAGTTCCGGGTATCGCTGGTTGACCGTGCACGAGACCGCCGTGGAGGAGTGATTCGGCAGCCCCGGCCCGGGGGCCGGTCCTAGTCCGAAACCGCCACCGCCTCGACTACTTCCGCCTGACTCCCCCGAACCCCCAACCCAGCCGCCACCAGGCAAGCCACCGCCACCACCCCGACGAACCACGGGAACACCGTGTCCAACCCCCAGGTCGTAGCCGCCCAGCCCGCCAGGATCGTCGGCAACGCCATCGCCGAGTACGCGAGCAGGTAGTACGCCGACATCGTCTCGCCGCGCTTGTGCTGCGGGACGACATTCGACAGGTGGCGTAGCGATCCGCCGAAGCCGAGGCCGAAGGTGGCGCCGAGGGCGACGCCGGCGCCGAGCACCGCGATCCAGCTGTGCGTGGCCAGCGCGGGCACCGTGAGCAGCAGCGCCAGCGCCATGCCGGTGTCGCCGAGGACGGCGGCCCTGCGCGCGGGGATGCCGGTCGCGAACAGCTGCGCGGTGGCGCCGGACAGGGCGGTCGAGGCGACGACCGCACCGCCGAAGACCAGGTTGTGGATGCCGGTCTGCTGTGCGGCCAGCGACGGATACAGCGAGAGCAGCACGCCGAGCACCGACCAGGCGGCCATCACGCCGATCGCCGAGAACCAGAAGTCCGCTCGGATCTCCTGCGGCACGGCCGGTTTGGCGATGCGGATCCGTCCCGCCTGCCGGGCGCTGTGCGGTTCCTGCAGGGCGAGCACGCCCGCGGCGATCGCCAAGCAGACCACCGTGATGACGACGTAGGGCGTGCGCAGGGGGTGCGGCGCGTACTGCGCGAGCAGCGCCGAACCCAGAATCGCCACGGCCATACCGACATTGAAGGCGACGCCGCTCAGCTGTCCGGAGCGCGCGCCGCGGTGCGGACGCAGGTCGAGCAGCGCGGCGGCGCCCGCCACCACGGTGGAGCCAACGGCCATGCCGTGCAATGCCCTGGCCAGCAACAGCATCGGGACCGAGTCGGCCAGCACGAACACCACCAACCCCGCGATCATGGTGGCGAATGCGCCGAGCAGCACGGGCTTTCGGCCGACCACATCCGAGATGCGGCCGGACACCAGGACCGCACCCAGCGCAGCGATGGCGTACACCGCGAAGACGATGGTGGTGGTGAGCGGCGAGAGGTGCCACTGCGTTTCATAGATGCCGTACAGCGGCGCGGGCACGCCCGACACGCCGAGCGCCACGCCGCTGGCGACCAGCACCAGCGCGTAGGCCCAGCGTTGCGTGGTCCTTTCGTCGGCGGCCACTGCCGTTGTCGCTGCCATCGATACCCCGATCAGGTAAGTTTGATATTGATCGAACTCCATCGACCATACAACCGGTTCGATGATCATCAAACCCCCTAGTGAGGTAGATCATGACCGACGCGAAAGAAGCCGCTCCGCCCATCGCACCCTTGCCCGCGGTGCTGGGCGCGCTTCAGGATCCGGTGCGCCTGGAGATGGTGCGCCGCCTACGCAACGCGGGGACCGCCGTGCGCTGCGGCGCGCTCTACGACGTGATCAACAAGTCCACCGCGACCCACCACTTCAAGATCCTGCGCGAGGCGGGCGTGATCGAGCGCCTCGTCATCGAGGGACAGACCTGTCAGCGGCTGCGCGCCCAAGACCTCGACGCCGCGCTCCCCGGACTGCTCGACGTGGTCGTCGATGCCGCCAACCGGGCGCACGAGGACGCGACGGTCGACATCACCCGGTGATCAGGACGGCCCGGTGAACGTCTCGGCCGCCATCCGCAGAAAGCTCCACCGGGTTCCGAGCACCGCCAGAGCGAGCAACGTCAGCAGCACGGCGCAATAGGCGACCGGCCGCCGCCAGTACCTCGGCCCCACCGCGAAGACGAGCAACAGTTCGAGCAGCAACGTCACCACGACGACGCCGAGCGCCGCGGCGAGCACCGGAAAGGCTTCCGGCGCCCGCGACCACGACCGCAGTGCGCCGAGCACGCCTAGCACCACGAGTCCGAAGCACACCACCGCGGTGACGCTCAGCAGCGCGTAGCTCTCGGCGGCGTCGCGGTCGGTCTCGTCACCGAACCGGCGCAGCCACGCCGCGAAGAGCAGCAGGTGCGCCAGGCACGCACCGAACACCCCGACGATCAGCAGCGCGTAGCCGACGCCGACCAGCGAACTGCGCAAGACCACCGCGCCGAGGTCGGCGATCAGGCTCGCGAACACCAGCACGCACAGTCCGAGCAGCGCTTCGGGGCGGCGCAGCAGCCGCTTGCGCAGATAGCGCGGCGGCAACTGCCCGCGCAGGGAGCGGAACACTCGAATCCACGCGGCGAACACGACGAGGAACAGCACCGGGGTCACGACCCGCAGCACACCGGGACCGACCCACATCGACAGCGCGACGACCGCGACCACGAAGAACCACACCCATGCCGCCAGACGCAACAGCGCCCGCCACATGATCTCGGCGAGGAGCCGCCGTGCGGGCGCGTGGTCCGGGCTCGCGCCGAGCAGTCCGCGCAGCGTCGCCACCGCCTTGTCGCGGGTGGAGAAATCTTCGAACTCCAGCCGGGCGCGCATCTCCAGCAGTTCGACGTGCAGCGGATTCTCGGCGAGCCCGCGCTCCACATGGCGGCGCGCCTCGGCCGAATCGGCCAGCTTCCGGTAACTTTCGGCCGCGTGGGCGAGGACGTCCGCGTCGTGCGGCGCGTATTCGCACGCGGTTCGCAGCGCGGCGCGGGCCTCGGCGCGCAGCTCGTCCGTCTTCGGACCGCCCGCGATGATCTGGGCGAGGGTGAGCAGCGCGCTGACGCTGTACGGCGCGATCCGCAGCGCGGCGCGGGCGAGCCGCAGCGCCTCGTCTCGTTCGTCCTCCAGATGCAGGACGAGGGCGGCCGTCAGGTAGGCGTCGACCCGGTTCGGGTCGGCGGCGATCGCGGCCCGCGCGCCCCGCAGCGCCGCGGTGTGGTCGTCCAGCCGGTAATCGATATCGGCCAGTTCGGTGAGCAACAGTGGATCGAACGGCTCCGCCGACAGCGCCTCGCCGAGAATGCGCCGCGCCTCGGGCAGCCGATCCAGATCCCGCGCGGCGCGCGCCCGCCCCACCGCCTCCCATACCGTGCTCATCGACTCCCCCTCGCCAGATCGGTCGCCCGCACGCTACCCGGTCGGCCTCGATGAACGCACATCGACAACCGGACAGGGCAGCGTCGCGCTCAGCAGCTCTTCGCCGCCAACTCGGCAATGCCCCACCACATTCCGAGGACCACTGCCGAACGTCGACCGAGGGGCGCGCGGGCGTCGTATCGTTCAGCGGCTCGACGGCCTCCGCGGCGTCGACCACCTCAGCCGCAGCAGCTTCGGTCGGTCGACCCGCCACCGAGGATTCGCCGCCCCAATTCCTCAGCCACTCAGGCCCGCTCGATCCCAGTACCGCTACTCAGCCGCACAACGACTTACGTACGCGCGGCTCAATGATCGACGAGACGGCGCACCGCAACGGGCAGATCGCGGGATCGGCGATACGGTCCGGCGACCGCCGCACCGAACGGCCGGGCGAGCAGCGTGCGAGCGATGGCGGTGACTTCCTCGGTGGTGACCGCGTCGATCCGCGCGAGCGTCTCCGAGACGCTGCGGTGGTTGCCGTAGCTCAGTTCGCTGCGACCGATCCGGTTCATCCGGGAAGCCGAATCCTCCAGGCCGAGCACCAATCCGCCGCGCAGCGAGCCCTTCGCGCGAGCGCATTCGGCATCACTGATGCCGTGCTCGGCGACCTCCTCCAGTACGCCACGCGCCAAAGAGGCCACCTTGCCGAGGTTTTCGGGCTGGCAGCCGATGTACACCGAGAACGCGCCGGTGTCGGCGAAGGTGTCCACGCTGGAGTACACCGAGTACGCCAGGCCGCGTTCCTCCCGGATCCGTTGGAACAGACGAGAACTCAGCCCACCGCCGACGACGGTGTTGAGCACCGACAGCGGCCACCGGCGATCGCCCTCGTGGCGGCCGAACGCGCGGACGCCGAAGGCGAGGTGGGCCTGTTCGCTGTCGCGGTAGTTCCACTCCAATTCCGGGACACCGTGCGGACGGAACCGTCCCTCCCGGCGCGGCGCCGGTTCGGCTGCCAGGTCGAGGCGGCTTTCGAACGCGCGGTGCACCAGTTCCACCGTGTGGTCGTGCTCGACATTGCCCGCGACCGCGACGACCATCCGGTCCGGACGGTACCTGCGCACGTGAAAGCTCCGCAGCTGACCCGTCTGCATGGCCTCGATGGACTCCACCGAACCGATCACCGGTCGTCCGATCGGGTGGTCGCCGAAGAGCGCGGTGAGGAACGCGTCGCCGACCAGATCCTCCGGGTCGTCGTCGCGCATCGCGATCTCCTCGAGCACCACCTGACGCTCGACGTCCACGTCCACCGCGCGGCACAGGCCGTTGAGCACGACGTCGGAGACGAGATCGACCGCCAGCGGCAGATCCTCGTCGAGCACGTGCGCGTAGTAGCAGGTCTGCTCCTTGGCGGTGAAAGCGTTCAGTTCACCGCCGACGGCGTCCATGGCCTGCGCGATGTCCAGCGCGCTCCTGGTCGGAGTCGCCTTGAACAGCAGGTGTTCCAGGAAGTGCGCGGCGCCCGCCACCGTGCGCCCTTCGTCGCGCGAGCCGACGCCGACCCAGACGCCGATCGAAGCCGAGCGCACGCCCGGCACGTGCTCGGTGACCACCCGCAGCCCCCCGGGTAGCACGGTGCGCCGCACCCCGGTATCCGCCATCCGTGCCTCGTCCACCCGCCGCTGTAGTGACGAACCCCCCTGCCCGGTCGGGAGCAGGGGGGTTGCCGTCTTCTTCTTCGTCACACCGACAAGTACTACTCGGTTCCGGCGTCGACGGCATCCGAGTCGCCGGGCTCCTCGGCGCTCTCGTCGACCGGGATCAGCGAGATCTTGCCGCGGTTGTCGATGTCGGCGATCTCCACGCGCAGCTTGTCGCCGACGTTCACCACGTCCTCGACCTTGGCGACCCGCTTGCCGTTGCCCAGCTTGGAGATGTGCACCAGACCGTCGCGACCCGGCAGCAACGAGACGAACGCGCCGAAGGCAGTGGTCTTGACGACCGTGCCCAGGAAGCGCTCGCCGACCTTCGGCAGCTGCGGGTTGGCGATGGCGTTGATCGCGTCGATCGCGGCCTGCGCCGACGGGCCGTCGGTCGCGCCGACGAACACGGTGCCGTCGTCCTCGATGGAGATGTTGGCGCCGGTGTCCTCGGTGATCTGGTTGATGACCTTGCCCTTGGGGCCGATCACCTCGCCGATCTTGTCGACTGGGATCTTGATCGCGGTGACGCGCGGCGCGTACGGGCTCATCTCGTCCGGGGTGGTGATGGCCTCGGCCATCACGTCCAGGATGGTGGTGCGGGCGTCGTGCGCCTGGCTCAGCGCGCCGGCCAGCACCTGCGAGGGGATGCCGTCCAGCTTGGTGTCGAGCTGCAGCGCGGTGACGAACTCGCGGGTGCCCGCGACCTTGAAGTCCATGTCGCCGAAGGCATCCTCGGCGCCGAGGATGTCGGTCAGCGCGACGTAGCGGACCTCGTCTTCGCCCTTGTCGTTCTTGACGGTGTCGGAGACCAGACCCATCGCGATACCGGCGACCGGGGCCTTCAGCGGCACACCGGCGTTCAGCAGCGCCAGGGTGGAGGCGCACACCGAGCCCATCGAGGTGGAACCGTTGGAGCCCAACGCCTCCGAGACCTGACGGATCGCGTACGGGAACTCTTCCTGGCTGGGCAGCACGGGGATCAGCGCCCGCTCGGCCAGCGCGCCGTGGCCGATCTCGCGACGCTTCGGCGAACCGACGCGACCGGTCTCACCGGTGGAGAACGGCGGGAAGTTGTAGTGGTGCATGTAGCGCTTGGAGGTCTCCGGGCCGAGCGAGTCGACCTGCTGCGCCATCTTCACCATGTCCAGCGTGGTGACGCCCAGGATCTGGGTCTCGCCGCGCTCGAACAGCGCCGAACCATGCGCCCGCGGCACCACGGCGACCTCGGCGGACAGCGCGCGGATGTCGGCCAGGCCGCGGCCGTCGATGCGGAAGCCGTCGGTCAGGATGCGCTGACGCACCAGCTTCTTGGTGACCGAGCGGAAGGCGGCGCCCAGCTCCTTCTCGCGGCCCGCGAAGTCGTCGCCGAGGCGGGAGAGCACGTCGAGCTTGATCTCGTCGATCTTCGCCTCGCGCTCCTGCTTGTCGGCGATGCTCAGGGCCTCGTTCAGCTCACGCTTGGCGGTGCCCTCCACGGCCTCGAACACGTCGGCCTCGTAGGGCGGGAACAGCGGGAACTCGCCGGTCGGCTTGGCGGACAGCTCGGCGAGGTCGGCCTGCGCGCGGCACAGGCGGGCGATGAACGGCTTGGCGGCCTCCAGGCCCTCGGCCACCACGGCCTCGGTCGGCGCCTGCGCGCCGCCCTCGATCAGGGCAATGACCTTGTCGGTGGCCTCGGCCTCGACCATCATGATCGCGACGTCGCCGGACTCGACCACGCGACCCGCGACCACCATGTCGAACACGGCGCTCTCGAGCTGCTCCACGGTCGGGAACGCGACCCACTGGCCCTCGATCAGCGCGACGCGCACGCCGCCGACCGGGCCGGAGAACGGCAGGCCCGCGATCTGGGTGGACGCGGACGCGGCGTTGATCGCCA
Organism: Nocardia sp. bgisy118; assembly: GCF_057708605.1. Lineage (NCBI taxonomy): Bacteria > Bacillati > Actinomycetota > Actinomycetes > Mycobacteriales > Nocardiaceae > Nocardia > Nocardia sp. bgisy118. Next base: position 76,557 of record NZ_JBYISM010000013.1, read on the forward strand.
CGACGTCGTACAGATCCTTCGGGTCCAGGCTCATGACCGTGACCACGACCTGGATCTCGTTGCGCAGGCCGTCGACGAAGGACGGACGCAGCGGACGGTCGATCAGGCGGCAGGTCAGGATCGCGTCGGTGGACGGGCGGCCCTCGCGGCGGAAGAACGAGCCGGGAATGCGGCCCGCGGCGTACATGCGCTCTTCGACGTCGACCGTCAGCGGGAAGAAGTCGAACTGATCCTTCGGCGCCTTGCTCGCGGTGGTCGCCGACAGCAGCATGGTCTCGTCGTCCAGGTAGGCGACGACCGAACCGGCGGCCTGGCGGGCCAGCCGACCGGTTTCGAAACGTACGGTGCGGGTGCCGAAGGAGCCGTTGTCGATCAGCGCGACGGACTCGAACACACCCGGCTCGACCTCTACGGCCGAGGACTTGCTTTCAGTTGTTTCGGACATTCTCTTCTCTCAACCTCTCGTCTCGCCGGCTCGAGCGCGCAGTGGGCGCGATCCGGCTGTCGTCAGCCGTACCCGGAGACGGACGCGCGGCAACCCTCCTGGCTGCGACGCGCACACCCGGCCGAAATCCCCTTGGATACGGCGACGCGGAGGCGGTCATCGATCGAAGCCCGCCGGCGCTGCGCCGGGAGGCCACTACCGAAGACCGACGCCACGCGGCGGGTGCATACGGCTGTCCATGTTGTCGTACGACGGGATGCGGTCCACCCCTCATACACAAATAGCCAACGGGGAGATTGTACGTCTCGCCGTTGGCGATATGACGACCGCCTCTGGCAGGCAGCGTGTCGCACGTCCGTTCGGACGGATTCACCGCCTCGTGCGAGGCCGTCGATCACCGTTCGCGGCCCCGGCCCGAGATCGTCGGATCCCGGGCCGGGAAGCCGCGGAACTCGCCGCGCCGACGGCGCGGCGGGAGATCACCTGCGCAGGCCCAGGCGCTCGATCAGCGAGCGGTAACGCGCGATGTCGTTGTCCTGCAGGTACTTCGAGAGGCGCTTGCGACGACCGATCAGCGCCATCAGGCCGTGGCGGGTGTGGTGGTCGTGCTTGTGCTTCTTCAGGTGCTCGGTGATGTCGGCGATCCGCTTGGACAGCAGCGCGATCTGCGCTTCCGGCGAACCGGTGTCCTTCTCGTGCAGGCCGTACTCGGCGAGAATCGCCGACTTCTGCTCGGTGGTCAGCGCCACGAGGCATCCACTCCTATTTCTCAGTTCCGCGTTCGAAGGTTCCGGTTTCCCGGGTCGGGCGCCACCGCGGACCGCAGCAAACCCGAGGATCCACCTTACCGGAGCGCATCGCGCGAACCCAATCGCGGTGCGGCCACCGGATCGGCGTGCTGCAATCGAGCCATGGATCCCGCCGTACGCGACGTGCTGGACACCTTGGCCCGCGGGGACTACGCGTCCCTGCGTCCGCTGCTGCACCCGTATCTGCGGTGGACCGACGGCGCGGACACGATTCGCGGGCGCACCAAGGTGCTCGCCCACATCGCCGCGAACCCGACCAGCGCGCCGCCCGTCTCCTACGAGCTGCGCGACGGTCAGATCTACCGCTGGACGGTGCCGAGCGAGGATCAGGACTGAGCTCAGGACTCGGTGCTCGACCGAGCTCCCGCGTCGGCGGCGGCGAGCACCTTGCGCGAATTCTCGACGTCGCGGCCCATGGCCTCGATGAGGTCGTGCATGGTGTCGAACTTGCGCATGCCGCGCAGATGCTCGACGAAGTCCACCGCGACGTGCTGGCCGTAGAGGTCGGCGTCACCGTCGATGACGTACGCCTCGACGGTGCGGGCGCGGCCGGAGAACGTGGGGTTGGTGCCGACCGAGATGGCGGCCATCGCCCGCTCGCCCGGCGTGACGGTGCCGATCGTGGGGCCGGGCCCGAGCACCGTGAACCAGCCCGCGTACACACCGTCGGCCGGGATCGCCGCGTGCATGGGCGGCGCTACGTTGGCGGTGGGGAAGCCGAGTTCGCGGCCGCGTCCGTCGCCGTGCACGACCACGCCCTCGACGCGATGCGGGCGGCCGAGCGCCTCGGCGGCCGCGGCCATGTCGCCCGCGTCCACGCAGGCCCTGATGTAGGTGGAGGAGAAGGTCACCGCGTGCTCAGCGAGCAGCGTCACGCCGTCGACCTCGAAGCCGAAGCGCTCGCCCAGTTCGCGCATGGTCTCGACGGTGCCCGCCGCCTTCTTGCCGAAGGTGAAGTTGTCGCCGACCACGACCTCGGTCACGTGCAGCCGCTCGACCAGCAGGTCGTGCACGTAGCGGCCGGGGGTGAGCTTCATGAATTCGTGGGTGAACGGCATCACGCAGAACACGTCGACGCCCAGTTCCTCGACCAGTTCCGCCCGCCGCGTCAGCGTGGTCAGCTGCGCGGGGTGCGATCCGGGCCGCACCACCTCCATGGGGTGCGGGTCGAAGGTCATCAACACCGAGGGGACGCCGCGCGCGGCCGCGGACTTCACGGCCCGGCTGATCAATTGCGCGTGGCCGCGGTGCACTCCGTCGAACACGCCGATCGTGAGCACGCACCGTCCCCAGTCCGCGGGCACCTCGTCGAGGGATCGCCATCTCTGCACGTTCGCAGCCTACGCAAGTCGAGGTGCGAACAGTATTCGGGCGTACCAGATGTCACAGAACGTCTGCCGCACCGTCACGCGGACATGTCCGATTCCTTCAAGACTTCCTGGCCCGGCGTGGGGCATCTACGCCGGTTATTTCGCCGACCCGGACGGGCATCTGCGGGAGGTCGTCCACTTCCTGGACGGCAACGGCCCGACTGGACGCCGGGCGGGTGCGCTGATCAGGACTCGGCGCGCAGATACGTCAGCACCGCGAGGACGCGGCGGTGGTCGTCGGGTTCGGGCTGGAGGCCGAGCTTGACGAAGATGCTGCGCACGTGCGCCTCGACCGTCGGCTCCCCCAGGAACAGCGCGGCGCCGATCGCCCGGTTCGAGCGTCCTTCGGCCATGAGCCGCAGGACTTCTCGTTCGCGCGGCGAGAGTTCGTCGAGCGGGCGGTGGCCACGATGTGGCCTGCCGACGAGGCGGGTGACGAGGTCGGGATCGATCGCCGATCCGCCGCAGGCGACCCGGCGCAGCGCGGCCACGAAGTCGTCGATGTCGGAAACCCGGTCCTTCAGCAGATAGCCGAGGTGGTCCGCGCCGTCGCGGAGGAGGTCCAGCACGCTGTCGGCCTCGATGTACTGCGAGAGCAGCAGCACGGCCGTCCCCGGGCAGTCGCGCCGGATGGTGGCGGCCGCGACGACACCCTCGTCGGTGTAGGTGGGCGCCCGCGGTGAACGGCAGCGGGTCGCTGGAGCGGCGCACGCCCGCCGCCAGCCACGTCAGACCCGCCACGGCCAGCAGCGGACCGGCCAGGTCGTAGCGGCCGCTGGTCCAGATCCACAGTCCCGGCACCACGACCGCCGCACCGGCCAGGAGGTAGAGCACGAGTTCGGCGGACGTGAACGCGGGCCACGCCGGATGCTGCGCCGCCGCGAAGGCCTCGCGCGGCCCGAGCAACAGAGTGCGCGCCGGATCGCGCACGGCCGCATCGCTCCAGTCCACGGCGAGCACCACACCCGTGCTCAGCACGGCGGCGAGTGCCGCCACGCTCGTGACGAGAGGGGATCGCACGTGGGCCCACCGAACCATCTTCCGACGGCCCCGACTCTCTCAGCTTCCTCCGAGCAAATCGCGGACACAACCGACCCGGTCCGGAGCGGGCCGTCAGCTTTCGCGGTCGCGCCGCGCCGGAACGACCGCGCTCGTCCAGGCACACGCCGACCTGCGGTTCCGTCCGGGACATTGCCCGCGGGCGACCGGGCCACGACCGGCGAGAACACGAGCGGTGAACGAGTTCGACGCATCCCGGTGTCCGACTGTGTGAATCGGGACCGAAGTGCATAAGCTCGGGTATGTGCCTGGTAAACGAGACATCGCCACCCGCCGCGAGCTGACCGACAGCACCGCGCCGGGCGAGCCGAGCGGCAGCACCGCGACCCTGGCGCCGGAGCTGACCTCGGTCGCCCAGGACTACCTGAAGGTCATCTGGACCGCCCAGGAGTGGTCGCAGGAGAAGGTGTCGACCAAGCTGCTGGCCGAACGCATCGGCGTCTCGGCCTCCACCGTCTCCGAAGCCGTGCGCAAGCTCGCCGACCAGGGCCTGGTCGAGCACGCCAGGTACGGCTCGATCACGCTCACCGAGCACGGCCGCCGTGCCGCGGTCGCGATGGTGCGCAGGCACCGGCTGATCGAGACCTTCCTGGTCAACGAACTCGGTTACGGCTGGGACGAGGTGCACGACGAGGCCGAGGTGCTCGAGCACGCGGTCTCCGAACTGCTCATGGCCCGCATCGACGCCAAACTCGGCTACCCGGACCGCGATCCGCACGGCGACCCCATCCCGTCGGTGGACGGCGCGGTGCCGACGCCGCCCGCGCGCCAGCTCAGCGATTTCCAGGCGGGCCAGTCCGGCCGCGTCGCCCGCATCTCCGATTCCGACCCGGACATGCTGCGCTACTTCGACTCCGTCGGCATCGCGCTGGACACCACCATCGCCGTCGTCGAACGCCGCGACTTCGCGGGCACCATCGCCATCCGCATCGGCGATGCCACCGCCACCACCGATCTCGGCCGCCCCGCCGCCGAAGCCATCTGGCTCACGGCCTGACCTACTGCCTCGCAAGCCATTTCGACGCCTCGCAGGGGCTACACCTGCCGCGTGCGTCAGCAGGAGTGGAAGTACGGTTCGAGGCGACTCGGGACGCTGTCGGCTGCGGCGGTGGACCAGCAGGTGTCGTGCGGGAAGGCGACGTAGGTGCGCCAGCCGCCGGGACCGCGGTGGACGATGCGCCGGCTGTCGCCGGGGATGTCCCAGGCGATGACCGCCCAGGCTCCGTCGCATTCACCGACCGTCGCCGCGTGGGCCGCGAGGTCGCCCGCGTCGTCCAGCTCGTCGACGATGGTCGCGGCGGCGCAGGCCGCGGGCGCCGGATCGTTGAAGCGCAGCGTGCCGGTCACGACCTGACCGGATTCGGTGACGAACAGCGTGTGCATTCCCTCGGGCACCGGGTCGGTGCCGGGCGGCGGGTCCATCCGGAATCGGAAGCAACCGACCGGCACCACGAAGACGGCCCGCCCGTCGTCACCGGTCACCGCGTCCCAGTGCGCGATCTCGGTGGCGCCCAACGGAATATCGCGCTGCGCGGTATCGCACGGCCGCATCTGGCGCACGCTGACCGGGACGTCTGGTACCGCGACGCCGCCGAGCGTCACGGTCTCGATGACGGCGGTGCCGTGTACGGGCGAAGCGGGCGGTCGCGGTGCGGGAGCGGGCGACGGCGGCGCAGGGCGCGGTTGCGGGGAGTTGGGGGCGGCGGGCGCCTCGGCGATCTGGGGTGTACGGCCCGCGGTGGTCGCGCTCACGCTCACCGTGGCGCTCGCCGCCGGACGATCCGCCACGTCGGCGTCTCGGCCGCATCCCGCCACGAGCGCGAACACCGCGCACACCACCCCGACGATTCCCACCGCCCGCATCGCCCTAGCCTCCGGATCGAGCCACTCTTACCGACGTATCGACCGAGCGGGAAACGCGTTAACGCAGGTCAACAGGACTGTACGGGGTGTTATGACGGTGCGTCGCGCCTGTGACCGGACCGTGCCGTACGAGGTCCGCGCCGAGCCTCCGTGGGCACGAACGCGGCGGCGAAACCACGCCGTCCTCGCCGAGGTTCGGGCGGCGCGTCGCGCGCGACCGATCGCGCCGTGGTCGAATCGCCCGACACCGCAATCGGTCGCGGGCGTGGCGTCATCGCGCACCGGTCGGCCTGGCCCGCGCGGCGCGTCGTGTTCGGCGGCCAGCCGCGCCCTGCGGCGCAGAGCGCGGGTGATCGTCTGGTAGCCGCCGCTGTGTCGGTCTAGCTCGCGGCATCGAGAACGCGGACCGTGGCGGCGGCCGTCAGGGGTTCGCGATGCTCGGTGAAGAGTTTGGCGACCAGTTCGCCGCGGCTGGTGACGCCGACCTTGTCGAAGACCGACTTCAGATGGTCGCGCACCGTGTGCGGGGAGAGGAACAGCCGCGCGGCGATATCGGCGGTGGGCAGGCCGCGGGCGACGAGTTCGGTCACCTCGAGTTCCCTAGAGGTGAGTTCGTAGGCGGCGACGATCAACTCGGCCACCTCGGCGGGCTTGGCCTGCTCGATCACCAGAGCCGTTGTGCCCGAACGCCCTTCGGCGTCGCGCAGGCAGGTCGCGTGGCACACCAGCCAGCGCCCCGCGGTGGTGCGCACCCGGATCCGCGACGCGACTCCGGTGAGCCGGGCGCGGCCTGCGGTGCTGAGGATCCAGACCGGCAGCGGCAGATCGATGCCGAGCGGGGTCTGCGTGGCAGGGCCGGGCGGCATCTCGGCCAGCAGCTCGCGGGCCTCGTCGTTGAGGGACAGCAGTTCGCCGCCCGCGCCGAACAGCAGCAGACCGGGCGCGGCGGCGAGAGCGGACGGCGGTGTCGCGCTGGGCAGCGCGAAGGCGCGCAATCGCTGCGCCATCGGCGTGCAGAGAACTTGGACCAGGGCGATGTCTTCGGCACGGAACGGCGGCCTGCCCCGCTCGCGGAACAGGCTCAGCTGTCCCCACGGCTGCCCGTCCACCCGGAACACCGCGCGCAACTCGTCGTCGAACCCGCGCGGACGCATGAAGCTGCGGTACAGCGGACTCAGCGTCGGCCGGTCTCCTGTCACCTCCCGCAGCCCGGCCACCGGGACCTTCGCCAGCGCCAGATCGCGGAACAGATTGACGTGTTCGGCGAAAAGCTCCGACTCCCAGTAGGTTCCGCAGCCGCCCTCGTGCAGGTTCTCCACCCGCACCGGCGCCGTGGTGAGCCCGTTGACCGGATCGGTGGCCACCCACACGGCGGCGTCGAACGGCGCGATGCGCCGCAGGCGGGCCGACGCGTCGGCGAACAGCGCGTGCGCGTCGGGCGCGGCGGCGATGCTCGCGAGCAGTGCGTCCAACGCGGTCGTTGCGGTCATGCGTGTCATCCTCGGCCGCCTGTCGCGCGCTCGCCATCCCACATATGAGGGGTAAGCGCCCGCCGCGCGGTGAAATTCCGGCCCACGGAGACCTCGGCCGCGAACACTCGACCCGTCGATCGCGCGTCGCCGGTGGCGAACCCCCTCGATCGCGGGATGTTCCGCGCCGCCGAACCCCGGGACGCTGGGTGCCGCACACACGAAACCGAAGGAGCCCCATGCACATCGGAATCATCGGAGCGGGCGCGGCCGCCGTCGCGCTGCTCGACGCGCTGGCCCTCGCGGACGACAAGCCGAGCGGCGTCACCGTGTTCGACGGCGCGCCCGCGCTCTGGCGGGGCCGCCCGTACCAGCCCGACCTCGACGCGGTGCGGGTGAACGCGCCGCCGCCCATCATGTCGGTGCGCGCGGGCGACCCCGGGCACTACCAGCGCTGGCTTGCGAATCGCGAGGTGGCCGACTACCTCGACGAAGGGCTGGGCCAACCGCTCGTCCCGCGCGCGGTCTACGGCGAGTACCTGGAAGACACCGCGCGCGACGCGATCGCACGACTGGGTCTCGCGGGCTGCCCTGTCCGCGTGGTGCGTTCGGCCGTCACCAGATTCTCCCGCGACGAGCGGGCGGTCCTGCACACCGCGAGTGGCCATCACGTCCCGGTGGACCGGGCCGTCCTCGCGGTCGGCAGCGGCGGCCCGCGTGACCACTACGGGCTCACCGGCACACCCGGCTACGTCAACGAGCCCTATCCCCTCGCCCGCACCGTGGCCGGACTCCCCGCGGACCACCATGTCGCCGTCATCGGCAGCGGTCTGACCGCGGTGGACATCGCCGTCACCCTGGCGGCGAACGGGCACACCGGGCCGATCACGCTGCTCTCACGCAGCGGGCAACTCCCCTTCGTCCAGCAGCGTCCGGTCCGCCTCGACCCCGTGCACTTGACGCCAGGGGCGGTGCGGGAACTGGCTGCGGAGCACGGCGAACTCCACTTCTCCCACTTGGTTTCGCTCATGCGTACCGAACTCACGGCACTGGGACAGGATTTCGACACCCTGGCCGCCGAGATCACCGGCTCCGAGGATCCGGTGATTCGCCTGCGCCGCCAGCTCGACGCGGTCGACGCACCGCACCACGGGCGGCGCCTGCTGGCCATGGTCATCCGCGTCGTCGGCCCGACCGCGTGGCCGCTGTTGGCCGAGCGGGACCGAGAGATGTTGCGCACCGGACACTTCCGCACCATCAACAGCCTGAGCTCGCCGATGGTCCCGCACAACGCGCGCATCGTGCTGCGGCTGCTCGATTCCGGCCAGCTGCGGTTGCGCGCGGGCGTCACCAAGATCGAGGCGCGGTCCGGCGGCGGGTTCACCGTGTACGACGCGCGAAACTGGTCCGCGGACACCGTCTTCAACGCGGTCAACCCGCCCGCCTACACGACGCCCTCGGAAACCCAGCCGCTGGTGGGCGCTCTGCTCGCGGCGGGCGCCGCCGAACCGCATCCGGCGGGTGGCCTGCGCGCCGAACCGGGCACTCGGCGTGCGATGGTCGGCGGTACGCCCGATCCGAGCTGGCATGTGCTCGGCAATCTCGCGGCCGACTCCATGTTCATCGCCACCAACCCGCCCGGACTGGCAGCCGAGGCGGCCGGACTGGTCCGAGGACTGTTCGGCGCGTGACGAATGAACAACGACTCGTGCTCATCCGGTTCCGGGACCGACTCTGCCCCGGATCAGCGCGCGAGTTCGTCCAGCAGAGAGCGGAATTCGGCCGGTGAGAGATAGCCGTCGGCGTCCCGGTCGGCGGCGGCGAGCAGGTCGGCGGCGGGGACGTCGATACGGCCCGCGCCGACGTGCCGGATGAGGGATTCGAGTTCCTCGACCGAGATGCGCCCGTCGCCGTTGGTATCGAAGACGCGGAAGGCGGCGTCGGCGTCGGTCACCTCCAGGCGTCCGGTCACCAAGGCCGCGTCGAATTCGGCCTTGGAGACCAGGAAGTCGCCATCGGTGTCGGCCGCGGCGACCAGCCGCTCTACGGCATCGGCGTCGACCTCCAGCCCGAGCGCGCGGATGCCGTCGGTGATGTCCTGCACGGAGACGAGCCCGTCGTCGTCCCGGTCCCACAGCTCGAACGTATCGACCGGATGTTCACTCATGCCCACTGCCTTCCCACGGCCGCCGACGGTTTCGGACGACGAACCCACGACCACTGTACGGTTCGCCTCCGATTCCGTTGCCGGCGTCCGGGGTCCATCGCGACGGGTGTCGCTCCGCCGGACCGACGTGCGCGAGATCGGCGTGGGCACGCTCGGCCGAGTCATCGGACAGCCACGGCCGCCGCCCGCTTCTCGTCGGCGTCGGCCAACCAGAAATACACCGGCGGGAGAACGAATTCGATGACGGTGAGCACGATCTGGAACCAGTGCGGCCACCCGTACACCGCGAGCGACAGCACCCGGCCGAACGCGCCGAGCAGGAAGATCCCCGCCAGCCAGCGCACGGCCACCGCCGGAATGGGCGTGCGGCGCGCGGTCCAGATCCACGCCACGCCGTAGCCGACGAAGACGGCCCCGAAGAAGCGGCTCTGACTGTCGGCCGTGACACCGGACGAGCCCATGCCCGGCACCGAGTCGATGCCGAGCGCGATGTGGAACACGCCGATCGCCACGCAGGCGACGCCCATCACCAGCGCCAGGACCTTCAGCAGTTTCGCCATGGTCGTTCTCCCTCAGCAGGACGGTATCCCTCTGCCGCGCATCAAGCTTCACGATCCACGGCCACCTTAGTAGACATATGTCTACTAATAGGGATGCTACGACCGCTAGTAGACACACGTCAACTAATATCGTCAGTGATGAGTACCCGCCGCCGCCTCTCCCCCGACGAACGCCGCCGCCTACTGGTGGCGGCGGGCGCCGAGCTGTTCGCCGCACGCGCCTACGACACCGTGCTCATGGAGGACGTGGCCGCCGCGGCGGGCGTGTCCCGCGCCCTGCTGTACCGCCACTTCCCCAGCAAGCGCGACCTGTTCGCGGCCGTCTACCAGCAGGCCGCGGATCGATTGCTGGTGGCGACCGAACTGGACGCCGGGACCCCGCTGCGCGACCAGCTGACGGCCGGGCTGGACGCCCACCTCGACTACTTCGAGGCCAACGCACGCACTGTCATCGCCGCGAACCGGATGCTGGCCGGGGACCCGACCATCCAGTCGATCATCTCCGGGGAACTGGACGAACTGCGCGGTCGCCTGCTGAACGTGATGGGACTGGGCGAGGCCGAACGGGCCGCGGCCTCGTCGGTGTTGATGAGCTGGTTGACGTTCGTCCGCGTCCTCACCGTCGACTGGCTGGAGCACCGCGCGATCAGCCGCACCGACGTACGCGACATCAGCGTCGGCGCGCTGCTCGGCGCGCTCGAGCCTGTCCTCGGGCAGCACGGCGAATAGCGTTGGGCCGGTATACGTTCGGGCACGGCGTCACCGAAGCGATCCGGCGCGCCCGCTGTCAGTCGACCAGGCCGCGCGGGCGGATCACGAAGACCGGCGAGGAGCGCTTGCCCTTCTCCTCGAGCAACGCGATGGCCGTACCATCGGCGGTGAGCGCGGCGTGCACGCCCGCGATGCCGATCGGATCCAACCACCGTCCGTCGCGCAGGGATTCGGCTTCGCGGTCGTCGATCGTGCGGTGCGGGAACGCGATTCGGACCGCCTCGTCGATGCCGAGGTTCAAGGTCGGGTCCTCGGCGAGCTCGTCCAGCGTCCTGGCGTGTTCGAGCGTGAAGGGGCCGACCCTGGTGCGGCGCAGCGCCGTCAGGTGGCCGCCGACCTCCAGCGCGGCGCCCAGATCGCGGGCCAGCGCGCGCACGTAGGTGCCGGACGAGCATTCGACCACGACATCGAGATCGACGAACTCACCGTCCGGAACATCGCGCCGGGCCAGCACGTCGAAGCGGGACACGGTGACCGGCCGGGCGGCCAGCCGCACGTCCTCACCCGCGCGGTGGCGGGCGTAGGCGCGTTCGCCGTTCACCTTGATGGCGCTCACGGTGGCGGGCACCTGGTCGATGTCGCCGGTCAGGGCCGCGATCCGCGCGGCGATGTCGGCGTCGGCGAGGTGCAGCGCGGAGGCGGTCACCAGGGTCTCGCCCTCGGCGTCGTCGGTGGTGGTGGACTGGCCGAGCCGGATGGTGGCGGTGTACGCCTTCGTGGTCAGCGTCAGCAGGCCGAGCAGCTTGGTGGCCCGTTCGACGCCGAGTACCAGCACGCCGGTCGCCATCGGGTCGAGCGTGCCCGCGTGCCCGACCTTCTTGGTGCGCAACAACTTCCGGCACTTGGCCACCATGTCGTGGCTGGTCCAGCCGCCGTCCTTGTCGACGATCAGCAGGCCGCCGAGCACGTCGGGGCGCTGCGCCTGGGTGGTCGGTCCGGTCATCAGGCGTGCGCGATCGCGGTCAGGATCAGCCCGTCGGCGATCAGCCAGCGTCCGTCGAACGAGGTCAGCGGCAGCCCACCGTCGTTGGTCTGGCCCGGCACCAGCAGCTGGCTGCGGAAGGTGCCCGAGCCCGTGCCGTCGGCGTTCTCCTCGACGGTGAAGGTGATGTGCGCCTCCTCGAAACCGAGCCAGCGGGTGGTCAGCGGGAACCACGCCTTGTAGGTGGCTTCCTTGGCGCAGAACAACAGCCGATCCAGGTGTAGTCGAGAATCGGTGTCGTGCAACCAGTCCCGTTCGGCGGGCAGGCTCACCGAATCGAGCACGCCGTCCGGCAGCGCGCCGTGCGGCTCGGCGTCGATGCCGATCGAGCGGAAGCGCATCTTGTGCGCCAGCGCCGCGGCGCGGTAGCCGTCGCAGTGCGTGAGGCTGCCCACGATGCCGCGCGGGAACACCGGAGCTCCCCGCTCGCCCTTGCCGATCGCGACCGGCGGCTCGCCGAGCTGCTCCAGGGCCAGCCGGGCGCAGTGGCGGGCGCCGATGAAGTCGCGCCGCCGCTTCTCCACCGACTTCGCGATGAGATGCTCTTCGGCCGGATGCGGCTTCAGATCCTCCGGGTACGCCAACAGCTCGGCCGAGGCGACATCACTGGGCAGAATGTTCTCGATCATCGGCTCCGAGCCTAGTCGAGGCGTACCGCCGCATCGGCTCCAGCCATGCGCGAGGTCGGCGACGGACTCCGTCCCCGAGCGCCTGCCGGTGGCCGGTTCAGACGCCGCGCCTGCGCTGGGCGCGGCTGCGCATCTCGGCCGCAGCCGCCTCCATCTCGGGGGTGACCTTGAAGTGGCCGCCCCACTTGTTCAGCGTGCCCGGCGGGTACTCCGGGGCGGGCAGGATCTGGCGCAGCAGCTTGTCCGGCAGACCGCGGCGCTGCCATTCGCGCGGATAGCCGAGCGAGACCTCCTCGAAGCGCACGCCGTCGTAGTAGGAGGTGCGCGGAATGTGCAAGTGCCCGTACACCGAGCACACCACGTTGTAGCTGGTGTGCCAGTCGGCGGTCAGATCGGTGCCGCACCACAGCGCGAACTCGGGGTAGAACAGCACATCGGTGGGCTGGCGCACCAGCGGGAAGTGGTTGATCAACACCAGCGGCGTCTCCGGCGGGAGCGCGTCCAGCTTGCGCTTGGTGACCTGCACCCGGGCGTGACACCAGGCATCCCTGGTCAGATACGGATCCGGGGACAGCAGGAACTCGTCGGTGGCGACCACGTTGCGCTCGCGCGCGATGGCCAGGCCCTCGGCCTTGGTGGTGGCGCCCTCCGGGAGGAACGAGTAGTCGTAGAGCAGGAACATCGGGGCCAGCGTCACCGCGCCGCCGTGCGCCTCGCTGCCCGGGCCACGCCACACCGGGAACGGGTCCTCGGGCGTGACGACGTCCAGGTCGCGGCAGATCGACACCAGATAGTCGTAGCGCGCGACGCCGTGCATCTGCACGGGATCCTTCGCCGTGGTCCATAGCTCGTGATTGCCGGGCACCCAGATCACCTTCGCGAACCGGCTGCGCAGCAGTTCCAGCGCCCACCGGATGTCCTCGGTCTTCTCGCCCACGTCGCCGGCCACGATCAGCCAGTCCTCCGGCGAGTCCGGCTGGATCTGCTCCACGATCGGCCGGTTCCCCTGATGCCCGACGTGTACGTCGCTCACCGCCATCAACTTGGGTATCACCAGACCCACCTTGTCACATCCGAGGCGACCACCGGCCGCCTGCCTCCATCGACACCATTCGTCCCCGATCCGAACACGCCGGGCGGGCGCGGCATTCCGGCGGGCGAGGTCGCGTCAGGCGTGCGTCCAGTGGATCCGGGCATTCGGCGCGAAACCGGCGGCCACGGTGAGCGTGCCGTTGGGTTCACGGCGGCACGACGCCACGCCGATGTGGCACGGGCGCGGGAGATCCGGCGGTACCCGGACGCCACCGTCGATCTCGTACCGCGTGTTGGTGACCTTCCACGCGCGCGCCTCCGGCTCATCCGGGGTAGCCGGTGGGCGATCGGTGCACGCTACGACCATCACCTCGGTGATTCCCGTCGGCCATACGAAGGTCAGCAGACCCGCGCGTTCGGCTAGGCCGGTGACGACGGGGATGCCGCTGGGCATCGGATCGTCCTGTGCGACCGGGGAGGCGGCTTGCGGCGCGGCCCACCCCGGCCGGGCAGCAGCCGGATCAGGCCGGGCGACGCCGCCTGCCTCGGCGACCGAGCCGGGTCCCTGCGGAATGACGGGGTGCGGCTGCGTCCCCTGCACGGGCGGGACGGCCGAGTTGTACGGTACGACCGGGGAGGCAGCTTGCGGCGTGGCCCGCTCCGGCCGGACAGCAGCCGGATCAGGCCGGGCGACGCTGCCCGGCTCGGTGAACGCACCGGGGCCCTGCGCAACGACGGGGTCCGGCTGCGTCCCCTGCACGGGCGGGACGGCTGAGTTTGGCTGTACGACCACGCCAGGGTCCTGCGCAACGACAGGGTGCGGCTGCGTCGTCTGCGTGGGCGGGGTAGCCGAGTTGTGCTGACCGACCACGCCGGGCTCGGCGCTTGCGCCCGGCTCGAGCGTCGAACCACCGGAGCCACCGACAAGACCGGGCTCGGTATTCACAGCGGGCTCGACGGTCGAACCGCCGACAGCGCCGAAGCCGGAGCTCCCACCGGGCTCGCTGGTCGAAGCACCAGAGCCGACCGGACCGGGCTCGGTTCTCGTAGCGGGGTCGGTCGGACCGCCAACCCCGCCGGGGTCGAAGCTCGCACCGGGCTCGCTCGTCGAACCTCCCGAGCCGACGGCGCCGGGCCGTGCCGAACCGGAAGAGTTTGCCGCGGTTTGAGCAGTGCGGTCGGCGCGGGGTTCGGGAGGGGCGTCGGAGCGCACGGTGTCGGAGTAGCGACCGGAGGTGGCGGCGGCGACGGCGTAGACCGGGGTTTCACCGGTCGGCGCTCCGCCGTCTTCGAGTTCGGTGCCGCGGGTGCGGCCGACCACACGCCACGAGCCGTCCGGCTGGAGACGGGTGATGCGGTAATCGACATCGTCGGCCGATGCGGGCGACCACGTCACTCGCACCGAGCCGTTCGTCATGCGGGTAGCCGTCACTCGCCCGGGGGCGGGGAGAGGGGTGGCGGCCAGCGCCTCGCTCGCCCCGGGGTGATCGAGGCACGCGGCTTGGGCGGCGCGCAGTGTGCGCGAACGTTCGGCGGGCGGGCCCGCCGCCGCGGCGGCGACCAAACGGTCGGCCTCGGCGACGGCCCGTTCGGCTTCGGCGAGCAGTTCGTCGAGGCCCGTGGTGGACCCGGTGGGCGGCGGCACGTCGGCGGCGACGCGACGCAGCTCGCGGAGATGTTCGAGCGCCTCGACATAGCGGGTGGCCGCGCGCGCCGCGAGGGCGACGCGCCAGTGCCGCGCCGCCTCGGCGAGCACCCGTTCCACGTCGTCGGACACCGAGCGGATGGGCGTCGTGCCCTCGTTGTGCGGGTCCAGTCCCCTGGCCTCGGCGATGTACCGCGCGGCCTCTTGCGGGTGCCCGTTGCGCAGCGCCGCCCGCGCGGCCTTCAGCGGCTCCTCCCACAGCCGTCGCGCCGGCGCCGGGCTCGGAGTCGACGGGGCGGGGGTGTGCGCCGGCGGTGCGGGCCGCGCGGATCCCACAGCGCGCGAACCCAATTCGGCGGCGAGATCTTCGAGCAATCGACTCGCGTCGCGCGGGTCCATACCGAGGGCGATCGCCTCGTCGAGCAGGAACTCGTAGTCCTCCCCCACCAGCTCGTCCTCGATGAGCACAGCCGCACGCACCTTGGGCCGCAGTTCCGCGGTGACGTCCTCGACGATCGAGGCGACGTACTCGGCCACCACCGGCCCGCCCGGCTCCAGCAGATCCTGCACGTGCACCAGCAGTTCGTCGAGCACCACCCGCATCCGCCCCGGCGGCAGCTCGCGCGACCGCGCGCGCAACGCGTCGGCGCGCAGCCGGATCTCGCCGGTGTGGGTGGCGCGGCTCGGATCCAGCCCGAGCAGCCCGAGCAGTGTCGGCGCGGGCGGACCGTCCACCAGCCGCGCCCATTCGGCGAGCAGCCCGCGGATCTGAGTGCGTCGCTGGTCGGAGAGTGCGCCGGTGGCCTGGGGCGCGGCGGGCGGCTGCTCGTTCTGGATGATCCGATGGCGGCGCAGGCGGGTGGCGACCTCGGCGGCGGTGAGCCCGCCCATCGATCCGATCTCCTCCAGCCCCGGCACTTTCGCGGCGGGCACCCCGCCGTGGCGCTGCACCAGCCGGGAGATCGCGACGTCGAGCATCTCGTACCGTTCCGCGTCGCGCTGTTCGCGCTCCTGCCGGATTCGGATCGCCTCGGCCCGTCGCGCGGACGCGTCGAGCAGCAGGAAGGACAGCCGGTCGTGGCTTTCCACCAGCAGCCCGACCAACACGCGGTACTTCGGATGGTCACGCTGGCGCTGCCAGAAGCCCCACACCTCGGCCACCCGGGCGGACACCTCGGCGTCGCCGAGGGTCTCGGCTTCGTCGAGCGGAATGTCGTAGAGCTCGAACGGGTCGGAATGCTCGATGCCGCCGCGGCGCTCGACCGCGGCGAGCACCCGCTTGCGGTAGTCGTTGGGGTCGAATGCGTGCATGGCGGCTCAGCTGTCGCGGCGCCGGGAGCGCTGCACCTGGTCGAGTTCCCGCGCGACGTCGGACTGGGACAGGGTGGCTCCGGTCTGCGCCGACAACGTCAGCGGCATGTCGGCGTCGACGTGGTGCGCGGTCACGTGCAGCACGCCGTCGAAACCCATCTCGAAGGTGACGCGCACCTCGCTGCCCGCGGGATAGCCCGGGGGAATGCCGCGAATCCGGCCCTCCACAAGTACTTTCGTGTCCTCGGGACGCACCGAGGCGGCCTGCCCCTGCTGTTCCACGATGGTCAGCTCGATCTGGTCCTGGTCCTCGCGCACGGTGCCGAACGAACGGCGCACCCGCACCGGCAGCGTCTGGTTGCGGTGCACCAGCCAGGCGGCCGCCAGCCCGTAGTGCGAATCCAGCGCCAGCACACCGAATCCGCGCGATACGACGGTGTCGACCTGGATCTCCAGCATCCGCCGCACCAAGCTCACCGGCTGGCCGAACGACTCCGCGACCCGGGCGATCGACTGGTCCAGATCCGCGGGCGCCGCCTCGTTCAGTCCGGAGCCGTCCCGCAGCCTGCCGCGGGTGACCAGGTCGGCGACGATCAACCGTTCCATCTCGAGCTTCTCGCCGTAGAGCGCCGCACCGCGCGCCACCGACAGGTCAGGGTCGCGCAGCTCGCCGATCAGGCCGAGTTCCTTGGTCAATTCGCGTGCGACCATCGGCATCCGGGAGGAGCCGCCCACCAGCAGCAGCCGGTCGATCGACGTCACGCCGCGCTTGCCCGCCGCGGCGAGGCAGTCCCTGGTGAGATCGAGGGTGCGGCGCATCAGCGAGGCCGTCATCGACTCGAGTTCGTCCCTGGTCAGCGTGACGACGGCGCGCGCTCCGTCGTGCGCGACCACCACCTCGGTGCTCTCCAGTTCACTGAGTTCGCGTTTGGCCCGCTCGGCGGCCAGCACCAGCATCTGCGAACCGGCCGAATCGTCCAGCGGGTCTTCGGCATCGGGGTTGGCCGCGCAGAACCGCTGGGACAGGTACAGGGCGATCCGCTCGTCCCAGTCCGCGCCGCCCAGCTGATGGTCGCCTTCCACGGCGAGCACGGAGATACGCCGGTCGGCCAGCTCGATGACGGTGGCGTCGAAGGTGCCGCCGCCGAGGTCGTAGACGAGAACGGTCTCGCGCGCACCGGATGTGCCGATGTCCACGCCGCCGTCGAGCCTGCCGAACCCGTAGGAGAACGCCGCCGCGATCGGCTCGGACAGCACGCCGGCGACGTCGAAGCCCGCGTAGGCGCCCGCCTGGATCGTGGCGCGGCGCTCCTCGTCGCCGAAGTACGCGGGCACCGTGATCACGGCGCGCAGCACCGGTTCGCCGCCGCCGAATTCCGCGTCGGCGGCGAGACTCTTGAGGATCAGCGCCGACACGGCGGGCGCCGACCAGGTCTCGCCGTGCGCCGCGAAACGCCACTCCGAGTCGCCCATCCGGCGCTTCACCAGCGAGCACACGTGCTCGGGATCCAGCCGGGCCTGCCGCCGGGCGCCCTCGCCCACCAGATGATCGAAGGCGGATGCGAACAGCACGACGGAGGGAACCGTCGGTTCCCCGTTCATGCCGATCATTACTTCGGGCCGACCGTCGGCGTCGATCCGCGCGATCGCCGAGTTCGTTGTGCCCAGGTCGATGCCGTAGACCCCCATGGCAGGCGATGGTATCAGCCGGGTCCGACAGCGGCGCAGCGACCGTTCGGCGAATCCGGCTGACGCCCAATCCAATAGCCGCGCGCCCCGGCTATGGTGCGATCATGACGGAACCAGTCGCGGAATCGCTCGCCCAACTCGTCGAACGCGTCGACGACCTGTCCCGGGTCGTCGCCCGCCAGGCCGCCACCATCGAGCGCCTCGCCGACGAGGCCAAGGCCCGCGCCCGCCAGGACCGCGCGGGCGCCGATCTGCCGCTGGTGGTCGAGCTGTTCGCGCTGCACGGCGACACCGCCGCCTGCGCCGCCACCGCCGAGACCCCGAGGGAGCGAGCGGCGTTCGAGGCCATCGTCGCGCGCGTCGAGCGGCTGCTCACCGGCCGGGGCGCGGCGCTGGTCACGCCGCGACCCGACGACCCTTTCGACTCGCTCACCATGGAGGCCGCCGACGTCACCGCGACCGCCGACCCGGATGCCGACCGCACCGTCGAGGCGCTGGTACAGCCCGGCCTCACCGTCGCGGGCCGGTCGGTGCGTCCCGCGGGCGTCGTCGTCCGCCGCTTCCGCGCGACCGAGAACGCCGCGGTGAATTTGGCCTGAGTCCGCGTCAGCGACCGCGCTCATAGGAGTGATCGGGTCGTTCGACCCGCCGGAATTCGTGCACCACGAGCGTCGGCGTCCCGTCGCGATCGCGGCGCGCGCTGTCTTGTTCGACGACGCCGCGCACCTCCAGCCAGGTGTCCTCGTCGAGTGACTCCTCGATACCGGTCAGGTGCAACCGGATGTAGCGGGCGTCCGCGACACAGCAGGTGATGACCACGCGGGCCAGGTCGATCCCGTAGCCGCGCATGCGGCGCAGCACGAAACCGCTGACGGTGATCTCGCGGCCGTCCAGCGACCGCGTGGCGTCGAGTGTCGCGCGGTTCACCACCTCGCTGATCGAGACGATGGGAGCGGGCTCGTCGGGCAGCGGCGGGTAGTCGATCAGCTCGGGTTGCGCCACAACGGGATCCGGCGGGCGGATCGCCGAACTGGTCACCGCGGCTCCCGCGCCGAGCGCGGGCGGCGCCACCAGCAGGAGCACGGCGACCGGCGCGAGCAGCAACCACTGGACACGCCCGTGCTCGTGCTCGTGGCGATGGTTGCTGCCGCGCGACGACCCGCGATACAGGTCGCCGATGATGGCCGCGGTGCCGAGCGCGACGATGCCGATCCCGCTGACCAGCAGGAACGGAAAGAGCCCCGGTTTGACGTAGCGCAGGTAAGTGCCGTCGAAAGTGATGCGCAGCACCGCGATTCCGATCAGCAGCACGAGCAGATTCTGCGTTTCCCGCCTCATCGCGTACCCCCGAGGAAGACATAGCCCGCCACCGTCGCGCAGACGATCGCGACGACGAAAGTCGACGGCGCGAACCACATCGCGAACCGCCGCCCGAACGCGCCGGCCTGCATCGCGAACAGCTTGACGTCCACGGCAGGCCCGACAACGAGGAACACCAGCCGCGGCAGCAGCGGCAGCGTCGACATACTCGCCGCGACGAACGCGTCGGCCTCCGAGCACAGCGCGAGCACCACCGCCAGCACCGCGAGCACCAGGACGGCCAGCAGCATCTGGGTGGCCAGCTGCTCGAACCATCGCGGCGGGACGAGCACGTGCAACGCCGCCGCGGTGGCCGCGCCGAGCACCAGGAACGCGCCGGCTTGCAACAGGTCGTGCCGGGCTGCCTCGGCGAAGACCTCGGCCCGACTGCGGCCGGTTACGCAGTGGCCGGGCCCGCCGCGCGGCAGCATCCAGGCGGGGCTGCCGAAACGCGACCACAGCAGTCCCATCACGAGCGCGGTTGCCAATGAGCCCGCGAACCGCGCCGCCACCATCCCGGGCTCGCCGGGAAACGCGACCGCGGTGGCGACCAGCACCACCGGGTTGATCGCGGGCGCCGACAGCAGGAAGGCCAGCGCCGCCGAACTCGGCGCACCCTGATCGATCAGCCTGCGCGCCACCGGTACCACGCCGCATTCGCACCCTGGCAGCGCGACCCCCGCCAGCCCGCCGACTCCGATCGCCGCGGTCTCGTTGCGGGGCAAGACCTTCCGCAGCAGCGCGGGCGAGACGAACGCGGCGATCGCGCCGCTGACAACTACCCCGAGCACGAGAAAAGGAATGGCCTGCACGAAAACTCCGACGAACATCGTCAGCGCGGTCTGTAGCCGCACTTGCGCGTCGATCGCCGAGGCCAGCTGCGCCTGCCAGGCGATGCCCGCCACCAGCAATCCGGCGAGAACGTAGGTCGACGACACCCGGGTTCGCGCGCGGCGCGCTGTCAGCTGCTCGAGCATTCCCACATCTTGCCAGGAATGAATATCGTTATCGAACTACCGCACCCGGTCGGTCAGGCACGCCCCCGCGGGATCTCCGCGCCCACCTGCGCCCAGCGGCCCGACAGTGTCCGCCAGACGACCGCCGCCAAGCGCAGCACCATGAACGCGACCAAGCCGGACCAGATGCCCGCGAGCCCCCAGTCGAAGACGAGCGAGAGCCAGATGGCGGGCAGGAACCCGGCCAGCGCGGCGCCGAGCGTAGCGGTCCGCAGGAACGCCGCGTCACCGGCGCCGAGCAGCACGCCATCGAGCGCGAAGACCACACCGGCGACCGGAATGATCCCCACGAAGTACCACCACGCCACGTGGGTGCGATCAAGCACGGCCGGGTCGTCGGTGAACAGCGTCGGGACGACCGCGTACCCGGCCGCGAACGCAGCGGACAGCGCGAGCGCGAAGACCTCCGACCACCGCGTGACGCGCCGCGCGAGCCGCCGCGCCCCCACGGCGTTGCCGCTGCCGAGCGCCGCACCCACCAGGGTCTGCGCGGCGATGGCCAGCGAGTCCAGGGTCAGCGCAAGGAAATTCCACAGCTGAAGGACCAGCTGGTGCGCCGCGACGGAGGCCGCCCCGAACCGCGAAGCCACGGCCGCCGCCGATACGAAGCAAGCTTGAAAAGCCAGGCTGCGCAGGATCAGGTCGCGGCCGAGCACCAACTGGGCGCGCATCACCGACCAGTGCGGAACCAGCGAAACCCGTTCCCGCATCAGGGCGCCGAGAAACAGCACGGCCGTCACCGCCTGCCCGGCGAGGTTCGCCACCGCCGAGCCGGGCAGCCCCAGCGGCGGCGCGCCTAGCAGTCCGTGCACGAGCATCGGACACAGGACGGCAGAAAGCGCAAGACCGGCAACCACATACAGCAGCGGACGGCGGGTCTCCTGGACACCGCGCAACCACCCGTTGCCCGCCATGGCGATCAGAATGAGCGGCACGCCGAACAGCGCGATCCGCACCCACGGCAGCGCCTCGGCGGCGATGTCCCCGCCGCCCGCGATCGCCTCGGTCAGCGGAACGGCGAACGCCTGCACCGTGATCAGGATCAGCAGACCGACCAGGACCGCCAGCCAGGTGGCCTGCACGCCCTCGGCCACCGCACCACGCTCGTCACCGGCGCCGTGCCTGCGCGCCGCCCGAGCGGTCGTCCCGTAGGACAGAAAGGTCAGCTGGGTGCTCACCTGCGCGAGAATCAATCCCCCGACGGCAAGTCCGGCCAGCGCCAGCGCGCCGAGCCTGCCGACCACCGCCAGATCGAACAGCAGATAGAGCGGTTCGGCGACCAGGACGCCCAGCGTGGGCAGCGCGAGCCCGAGTATGCGCCGCGGCCCGGCCTCAGCGGGATCGGCGCCGCTACCGACCGGATCCGCGCGGACTTCCTCGGCGTCGCCGACATCCTGTCTGCTCATCCGCTATCCCAGCGCGGCGAGCAGCGCCCGCACCACATCCTCCGGGCGTCCGTCGGTGGTGTACCCGGCCGCGTAACGATGGCCACCGCCACCGAGCGCGGTCGCCACCTCGGCGACGTCGACGCCGTCCCGCGCGCCGGGCCCGGAGTCCCGCGACCGCAGCGACACCGTCCAGCGGCCGTCGACGGTGCGCGACTCCTTGAACACCGCAGCCACCCCGGCCTCCGCCGTGGTGCGGACGATATCGATGACGCTCTCGACCTCCTCCGAGCGCACCCCCGTCGCGTCGTCGCGGCGCACGAACACATACGCCAATCCGGTGCCGCCGCGCGCCCCCGGCTCCAACCGGGCGGTGCCGAGGACCCGCGAGAGCATCGGCAGCCAGTCGAACGGATGCGTGTCCAGCAACGTGCGCGCGATCTCCGCACCGTCGATCCCGGTGGCCAGCAGCCGTTCGGCCAGTCGATGGGTGCCCGGCTGCACCCAGCGGAACGAGCCGGTGTCGGTGACCAGGCCCGCGTACAGGCAGTGCGCCACCTCGGGATCGATCGGAACGCCCCAGGCGTCGAGCAGCCGGGCGATCAGGCTGGTCGTGGACTCGGCGCCGGGGTCGACCACGTTGATCGCGCCGAAGCTGGTGTTCGAGCGGTGATGGTCGACCACCAGAGTCGTCGCGGCGCCGGACAATCGGTCGGCCAGCGCGCCGAGCCGACCCGCGCTGCCGCAGTCCACCGCGACGAGCAGGTCCACCTCGCGCGGCACCTCCGCGGGCGCGACCAGATGCTCGATCCCGGGCAGCGAGCGCATGGAGGCAGGCAGTTCGGCCGGCTCGGCGAACGAAACCCACACCGGGATGCCGCGCCGATGCAGCACGAGTGCCAGTGCCAGGCCGCTGCCGATGGTGTCGGCGTCGGGTTGCACGTGACACAGGATGGTGACCGATCCGGCGGCCGTCAGTGCCACGACGGCCGCGTCGAGCTCGGCCGCGTTACCGCTCGTCGTCATCCGCGCCCGCGCGTCACTCGGCGCTGTCGCGCTCGACCTTGTACGGGTCTGAGTCGCCCGCGTGGGTGGCGTTGGCGGCCGTCCTGGCCACCGCGTCGTCGGAGGCCCTGGCGCGGGCGAGCAACTCCTCCATCTCACGCGCGGCGTCGGGCACCTTGTCCAGTACGAAGGCCAGCGTCGGTGTGAACTTCACCCCGGTCCCCGCCCCCACCTTGGAACGCAGCACCCCCGTGGCCTTCTGCAGACCGGAGGCCGCGGACGCGTAATCCGGTTCGGCGTCGAGGGTTTCACCCATCACCGTGTAGTACACCGTGGCCTCGCGCAGATCACCGGTGACCTTCGCGTCGGTGATCGTCACGAAACGCAGCCGCGGATCCTTCACCTCGTATTCGATCGCGGTCGCCACGATCGAGGAAATCCGCTTCGCGAGTCGGCGTGCCCTGGCTTGATCCACCATGGCCGTTTCCTCCTCACTGTTGTCAGTATTCGGTTGGCGTCGCGGCCCTAGTCCTCGGGCCCGAAGATCCGGCGGCGTACTGCCAGCAACTGTAGCTCCGGACGCGCCGCGACGTGCCTTTCACATTTGTCGAGCACTTCGGTCAGGTGATCCATGCCGGCGCTGACCATGGCCACCCCCAGCAACGAGCGCCGGTACCGATCGTGTTCCCCGCCCTCGGCCGCGCTCACACCGAAGCGTTGCAGCTCGGCGATCACCGGCCGGATGACCGACCGCTTCTCCTTCAACGAATGCACGTCGCCGAGCAGGATGTCGAATTCCAGTGCACCTAGGTACACCCACACACCTTCCAGTGTCGAAGGCCGAACCGAACACCGCACCTCGCGCCCGGCGCCCCGCCGTACGGGCGGGGCCTCGGACACAGGTGCGGTGTTCGCTAGTTCGGACCGATCAGTCGCGCGGCTTCTCGCGCAGCTCGTACGCCTCGATGACGTCGCCCTCCTTGATATCGGAGTAGGTCAGCGTCATACCGCATTCGAAGCCCTCGCGGACCTCGGTCGCGTCGTCCTTCTCGCGCTTCAGCGAGGAGATCGTCACGGTCTCGGCGATCACCACGTTGTCGCGGAGCAGACGCGCCTTGGCATTGCGCTTGACCGACCCGGAGGTGACCATGCAGCCCGCGATGTTGCCGACCTTCGACGAGCGGAAGATGGCCCTGATCTCGGCGCGACCCAGCTCGACCTCTTCGTAGATCGGCTTGAGCATGCCCTTGAGGGCCTTCTCGATCTCGTCGATGGCCTGGTAGATCACCGAGTAGTACCGGATGTCCACGCCTTCGCGGTTGGCCAGCTCGGTCGCCTTGCCCTCGGCGCGCACGTTGAACCCGATGATGATCGCGTTCGACGCCGAGGCCAGGTTGACGTTGGTCTCGGTGACGCCACCGACACCGCGGTCGATGACCCGCAGGCGCACCTCGTCGCCGACCTCGATACCCATGAGGGCCTCTTCGAGGGCCTCGACGGTACCGGAGTTGTCGCCCTTGAGGATCAGGTTCAGCTCCGAAGTCTCCTTCAGCGCGGCATCCAGATCTTCCAGGCTGATGCGCTTGCGGCTGCGCGCGGCCAGCGCGTTGCGCTTGCGCGCATTGCGACGGTCGGCGATCTGGCGAGCGATGCGGTCCTCGTCGACGACGAGCAGGTTGTCACCCGCGCCCGGCACCGACGTGAAGCCGACGACCTGGACGGGCCGCGACGGCAGCGCCGCATCGACGTCGTCGCCGTGCTCGTCGACCATCCGGCGCACGCGACCGTAGGCGTCGCCCGCCACGATCGAGTCGCCGACGCGCAGCGTGCCGCGCTGGATCAGCACGGTCGCCACCGGGCCGCGGCCGCGGTCGAGGTGCGCCTCGATGGCGACACCCTGGGCGTCCATGTCCGGGTTGGCGCGCAGGTCGAGGGCGGCGTCCGCGGTGAGCAGGACCGCCTCGAGCAGTGCTTCGATGTTGGTGCCCTGCTTGGCGGAGATGTCGACGAACATCGTGTCGCCGCCGTACTCCTCGGCCACCAGGTTGTACTCGGTCAGCTGCTGCCGGATCTTCTCCGGGTTCGCGCCTTCCTTGTCGATCTTGTTGACCGCCACCACGATCGGCACGTCGGCCGCCTGCGCGTGGTTGATCGCCTCCACCGTCTGCGGCATGACGCCGTCGTCGGCGGCGACCACCAGGATCGCGATGTCGGTGGCCTTCGCACCGCGGGCACGCATGGCGGTGAACGCCTCGTGACCCGGGGTGTCGATGAAGGTGATCAGGCGGTCGTCGTCGCCGAGGTGGGTCATCACCTGGTAGGCGCCGATGTGCTGGGTGATACCGCCCGCTTCGCCCTCACGGACGTTGGCCTTGCGGATCGTGTCCAGCAGTCGGGTCTTACCGTGGTCGACGTGACCCATGACGGTCACCACCGGCGGGCGGACCTGCAGGTCCGTCTCGTCGCCCTCGTCCTCGCCGTAGGTGAGGTCGAAGCTCTCCAGCAGCTCGCGGTCCTCGTCCTCGGGGCTGACCACGTGCACGACGTAGTTCATCTCGCTGCCGAGCAGCTCGAGGGTCTCGTCGTTCACCGACTGGGTCGCGGTGACCATCTCGCCGAGGTTGAACAGCGCCTGGACCAAGGCGGCCGGGTTCGCGTCGATCTTCTCCGCGAAGTCCGACAGCGACGCGCCGCGGGCGAGCCGGATGATCTCGCCGTTGCCGCGCGGCAGCCGCACGCCGCCGACGGCGGGCGCCTGCATGCTCTCGTACTCGGCGCGCTTCGCCCGCTTCGACTTACGGCCACGACGCGGCGCGCCACCGGGACGACCGAACGCGCCTGCCGCACCGCCACGGCCACCGGGACCGCCGGGACGACCGCCGCCGCCACCACCGGGGCGACCACGGAAACCACCGGCCGCGGGAGCGCCTGCGCCCGCACCGGGTGCACCGGTACCGCCGCCACCGCCGCCGCGGTAGCCGCCGCCACCGCCGCCCGGACGACCGGCGCCACCGGCGCCGCCACCCGGACGACCGGGACGACCGGCACCGGCGCCGCCCGGACCCGGACGCGCCGAACGCTGCGGCATGGCACCGGGATTCGGACGCGGCGGCATCGAGCCGGGGCTCGGACGCGGACCACCCGGACGGGGGCCGCCACCCTGAGCGGCTGCCGGACGCGGACCACCCTGACCGGGACCAGGACGCGGACCGCCCTGAGCCGGACCGGGACGCGGGCCACCCTGGGCCGGACCCGGACGCGGGCCACCCTGCGGGCCGGGACGCGGACCACCCGGGGTCGGGCCGGGACGCGGACCGTGACCGGGGGCCGGACGCGGGGCGCGCTCGGGCGCGGGCGTCGACGAGTAGGGATTGTTACCGACACGCGGGGTCTTCGGACCGGGCTTCGGACCACCGGGACGCGGACCACCCTGCGCGGACGCGCCGGGGCGCTGCTGCTGGCCGGGACGCGGACCACCTGGAGTGGGGCGCGGACCGGACGGCGCGGGCGCGGGCGCGGCCTTGGCGGCGGGCGCCGATTCCTGCGCGGGCGTCGCGGGGCCGGGCTTCACGGCCGGACCGGGGCGCACACCGTCACCGGGACGGGCGGTGGCCGGGCTGGGCGCCGCGGCGGCCGGGGAAGCGGCCGGGGACGACGCGGCGGCCTGCGCCGGAGCCGGGGTACGTGGGCCGGGGCGCGGACCGCCCGCGGCGGGCTTCGCGGCCGGTCGAGCCGACGAAGCGGGCCCGGGGCGAGCCCCGGACTTGGAGTCTGCCGCCGGCGCGGACTTCGCCGCCAACGACTCGCGCAGCCGACGCGCGACGGGCGCTTCCACCGTCGAGGACGCCGACTTCACGAACTCGCCCTGCTCCTTGAGCGTTGCGAGTAGTTCTTTACTCGTGACACCGAGTTCTTTTGCCAACTCGTGCACGCGGGCCTTGCCTGCCACTGCTCTCCTCACTGAGAGGTCGAGCAGTGCCACCGTTTCAGGGGACGGCGGCCCGCACGACCTCGGGTTATCTCCGATGGACGTTCATCGTTGGTACTTCACGGTGTGCTCATGAGTGCTCGTGCCTGTTCTCGAGGTAATGCTCCAGGGCTGAGATATCCAGATGTCCGGACACTCGTAGTGCTCTGCCGAATGCTCGGCGCCGTTCTGCAGTGCTCAGACAAGACGAAAGGGGGTGCAACCAGGCACCCCTCCCGGGAAGTCTGCGCCGCGGATCGGGAACGATCACGACGATACGGGATCCGTCTCCGGCGTCCCGATCTTGTGCCACGATCCGCAACAGATCGACGGCCAACTCGCGCTTCCGGCATCCGATACACGTACGCACCGGAACCGATCGCCGCGCGGGCGCGGGGTGTTGCTCGGTGGTGCGTTCGGGCGAAGGTGCCGAAGGCTCGTGCTGAACCTTGGACCACTGTACCGCTGCCCGGCCCCGAACGCCGAACCCCTCCCCCGCGGAAGTTACCAACATGTCATCCCCGGGGCGGGATTCCCTGTTCGCGGTGTGAGCTCCGCTCAACTGCGATGCGCCTCCGTCCGCACGCCACCGCCCACGTCGGGGGCCGCGTCGCTGCGGATATCGATGCGCCACCCGGTCAGACGCGCGGCCAGGCGGGCATTCTGCCCCTCCTTGCCGATCGCGAGCGAGAGCTGGAAATCGGGCACGACGACCCGGGCCGCGCGCGCGTCGGCGTCCACGATAGTGACGGAAACCACTTTCGACGGCGACAGCGCGTTGCCGACGAAGGCGGCCGGATCCTCGGCGTAATCGATGATGTCGATCTTCTCGCCCGCCAGTTCGCTCATCACATTGCGCACACGCTGACCCATCGGGCCGATACACGCGCCCTTGGCGTTGACGCCGGGCACGGTGGAGCGCACCGCGATCTTGGAGCGGTGCCCGGCCTCGCGAGCCACCGCGACGATCTCGACCGAGCCGTCGGCGATCTCGGGGACCTCCAGCGCGAACAATCGGCGCACCAGGTTCGGGTGGGTGCGCGACAAGGTGATCTGCGGTCCGCGCGGGCCGCGGGAGACACCGACCACGTAGCACTTGATGCGGTCGCCGTGTTCGTAGGTCTCGCCGGGCACCTGCTCGGCGGGCGGGATCAGGCCCTCGGTGCCGTGCAGTTCGCTGCCGATGCGGACCACCACCGTGCCGCGGGCGTTGGCGCGCGCGTCGCGCTGCACCACGCCGCCGACGATGTCGCCCTCGTGGGTGGAGAACTCGCCGAAGGACTTCTCGTTCTCCGC
Organism: Nocardia sp. bgisy118; assembly: GCF_057708605.1. Lineage (NCBI taxonomy): Bacteria > Bacillati > Actinomycetota > Actinomycetes > Mycobacteriales > Nocardiaceae > Nocardia > Nocardia sp. bgisy118. The sequence goes on from NZ_JBYISM010000013.1 coordinate 104,386, forward strand.
GTCGCGCAACCGCTGCAGCACCACCTGGCGCGCGGTGGTCGCCGCGATCCGGCCGAAACCCTCTGGGGTGTCGTCCCATTCGGAGATCACGTTGCCGTCGGCGTCGAGTTCGCGGGCCATCACCCGCACCACGCCGGTCTTCTGGTTGATGTCGATACGCGCGTTGGGCTGGTGGCCCTCGGTGTGCCGATACGCGGTCAGCAGCGCCGACTCGATCGCGGAGATCACCGTCTCGATCGAGATCCCCTTGTCGGCCACGATCGCGCGCAGGGCTTCGATTTCGATGTTCATTCCACGATCCCTTCGGTCGAATCGGACGCTGTTACAGGTAATGCTTCGGTGTTTCCTCGGACATCTGCGGCATCGTCGACCGCGAGGGCATCGTCGTCGTGCCCTGGCCTCGGCCGACCTGGCGCCACTCCGCCCGCCAGCTCCAGCTCCCGCGCGCCGGGCGGGGAGAACTCGACCTGGACGACGGCGTCGGCGATATCGGCCAGCGGCACGTGCACCCGGTGCGGATTGCGCTTGCCGCCGAACACCAGCGCCACCGAATCCTGCCCCAGCGCGCCCACCCGCGCCTCGAACCGCGCCGAGCCGCCCGGTTCCGGTGGCTCGGCCCCCGGTCTCAGCGTGACGCGCACCTTGCGGCCCTGCGCGCGGCGCCAGTGCCGGTCGGCGGTGAGGGGGCGGTCGATGCCGGGCGTCGACACTTCGAGCAGGTAGGGCGTCTCACCGAAATCGCCCGCGTCGTCGAGCAGCAGCGAGAGGTCCGAACTGAGGGTGGCGATGGTGTCGAGGTCGGCGGTACCGTCGCTGTCGACGGTGACCTTGACTTTGGCTTGCGCGTCCGCGTGCCCGGCTGCCGTCGAGATATCGACGCCCTCGAGGTCGAATCCCCGGCGTTCGACGAGTCCAGCAACGAGCTGGCTCACCCTTTCCTCGGTCGGCATCGGCATGTGGGGCGGCTCCTGGTTCAGTTGTGACGCGGTCGGAATTTTCTGTACCGAAGGTCTAGCGTAACGCGCCACGAGAGTGTAAAGGACCATCGGCCCGCGGCAAGCGTCCCGGGTCCCCGGCGCGCGCAGCGGGTCGCGCGGGCCGCCCTCGGGATGGTCGGAGCGGTCGGACCGGTCTGGCACGATAGTGCCGTGCCCCTCCGCCTCCCCGCCCCGCCACGAGCCGGGCGCACCTTCGGCAGCCGGGTCGACCGGCACACCTCCCAGGACACCGTCGCGCACCGTGTCCCGCTGGTCGACCGCCGCACCGCGTTGCGGCTCGCGGGCGGCGGCACGGTCGGCGCACTCGCGCTCGGCGCCGCCGCGGGCTGCGCGGACGAGCCCGTACACGAGCCCGATCCGCTTGCCGCACAAGAGGTCATGGCCCGCACCGACGCCGCCGCGGCCACCGCGGCGATCGCGCTCGCCCCGCAGCGGCAGACCGCGTTGAGCACGATCGCGATCGAACGCACCGCGCACGCGGACGCGTTGCGCGCGGAAATCGCCCGCGTGGTCGGCGTCTACGGCGACGGGACCACCCCGGCCCGCAAGACCAAAGACCTGGCCGCACCGTTCGCCGCGAGCACGACCGGCCCCGAGGCGACAGGTACGGCCGTGCCACCGATCTCGCCGCCGAGCGTCGACCAGTTGCGCGAGCAGCTCGCCCGCTCGCGCAAGTCCGCGGCCGATCTCGCCGTGACGCAGTCCGCCTACCGCGCGGGTCTGCTCGCCTCGATCAGCGCGGCCTGCGCCGTCCACGCGGGGGTGCTGCTGGCATGACCGACGCCGAACGCCAGGCCCTGCTCGGCGCGCTCGCCGCCGAATACGCCGCGGTCTATGCCTACGGTGTGATCGCGGCCTTCGCCTCGCCCGACCGCGACCGCCTCATCGCCGAGAACACCGCCGCGCACCGAGCCCGCCGCGACACCACCGTCGACGCGCTCCGTGCGGCGGGGACGACCGCGCCGCCGCCCGAACCCGCGTACACCATCCCGTTCCCGGTGGACGATCCCGTGGCCGCCGCCCGGCTGGCCGTCACCGTCGAGAACGACACCGCCGTCGCCTGGCGCGCGGTGGTCGAGCACGGCGAATCCGGGGAGGCGCGCCGGACCGGAATCGACGGGCTGACCGAATGCGCGCTGCGCGCGGCCGCCTGGCAGGCGATCCTCGGCGCGACCCCGCCGACCGCCGCTTTCCCCGGCAAGCCATGAGCCGAGCGGCGCTCTCGACAGGTTCCACGCCGAACGCCGACCCCGGCGAGTAGCGCCACGCTCGGTAAGTCACCCGCCGCAACGCAATCCCGGCAAGCCTCGTGCACCGTCGAGCCTCGCGCCGCACACATCCGCGCCGAGCGCCTCGGGCGGACAGATCCGGACCGGTGCGACGCGGCCGAAATCGGGTACGGCCGAGACGAACTCGGCCGTACCCGGCTCACTCAGGGACGCATCTCGTACGCGCCGTCGTAGGACGCCACCTGCGCCCACACCCGGTCGAAGCGTTCCCGGTCCACGCTCGGGGTGCGCAGCGCAGCCACGGCCCACTCACGCTGCGCCGAGGTAGCCGACGCCTTGCCGTACAGCGTGGTGGCGTGCGTGTTGAAGTCGCGGATCTGGAAGTCGAAGATCTGGTCGAGCACGTCGCGGTCCAGACCCGTGATCGCGGCCTGCTCCAGGATCAGCTGGCCGTACACCACCAGCGAGAAGAGGTGGCCGATGGTGAGCATGAAGTCCAGGTCCTGCTGCTGTGCCTCGTCGGGAGCCGCGGTGGCGAGCAGCTCACGCAGCGCCTTGGCCTGCTCGTAGAAGCGCGCCACGTTCGCGACGTCGGAGTGCTTCTCGTACACCGGGTTCCAGTCCGCGAACTGCACCCGGCCCGCGCCGCGGGCCGGGCCCTGCCGCCAGAAGAACTCGTCGTCGGCCGCGTCCAGGCGGGTGCCGACCTCGGGGTAGTCCTTGGCGTTGAACAGGTAGTTGGGCAGGAACTTGAGGATCTGGCCGACGTTCACGTGCACCGTGCCCTCGAGCCGGGGCAGGGTGTTGATCAGGCGCTGCACCTCGTTGAAGTAGGTGTTCTTCTCGAATCCCTTGGCCGCGAGCACATCCAGCAGCAGGGTCATGACCACCTCGCCCTCGGAGGTGACCTTCGACTTGGTCATCGGGTTGAACAGCAGGTAGCGCCGGTCGTCCAGGCTCGCGGTGCGGAAGTAGTCGACGGCCCGGTCGCTGAACAGCTTCATCGCGACGATGCGGGAGTAGGCGTCCACGAAATTGCCGCGCACATGCGGGAAGTCGGTGACGTGCTTGCCGTAGAGGACGCGGTTGTTGGCGTGCGTGATGGCCTCGTAGAAGGAGTGCTCCACCATGCCGATGCCGCCGTGGCAGAGGTTGAACTTGCCGACGTTGACGGTGTTCAGCGCCGCGGAGAACGCCTCGGGCCCGGTGTGCAGGATGTCCTCGGCGCGCACCGGGTAGTTCTCCAGCCGGAACGTGCTCACGTACATCTGCTCGGCCACGACGTTGTCGATGAGGTGATAGTTCTCGTGGCGGCTGTCCGCGGCGAACCAGATGTAGCCGTCCGCACCCTCGATGTCGCCGCGGCGGGAGAACACCGAGACCATGCTGGCCACGTTGCCGTTGCCGATGTAGTACTTGACGCCGTTGGCGCGGAACAGGATTCCGGCCTCGGCGTCGGCGCTGCCCGGCTCGGTCGGCGTGAGCACCATGTCGGTGTTGTAGATGTCGGCGCCGTGCGACTGCTCGGACAGACCGAAGGCCATCACCTGCCCGTCGGCTAGGTCGGCGGCCGCGCGGCGCTTGGCCGCCTCGTTGTCGCTCTGCCAGATCGGCCCGAGGCCGAGGATGGTCACCTGCTCGGCGTACCAGTAGGCCAGGCCGTAGAAGCCGAAGATCTCCGAGAGCGCGGCGTTGCGCGCGGCGTCCCAGCGGCGGTTCGAATCGCCGTCGGCGTAGGCCGCGGGGGTCAGGAACGTCGCGAAGAGCTTCTCCTTCGCGACGAACTCGAGGAAGTCGGCGGTGAACACGGCGCTCTGGTCGTCGGCTAGCAGTTGCCGCTTGCCGCGGCTCTCGAACCACTCGATGGTGGCCTTCAGCAACCGCCGGGTCTCCGCGTCGAAGTGCTGCGGATCGTAGGTGGCCGGGTTGAACAACAACGCCTCGGTGCTTGTCATGGCGGTTAACTTACCAGCGGGTAACAGCAGCGTGTGGCGGGTCTGCCGGTTCTGCGATCAGCAAATTCAGCCTACGGAAGCGTAAGGAGAAAGTGACTGCCCCACCTTCTCACGCGCAAGGCATCGGAGCCCGGATACCGAGTCGACGAGAGCAGCGCGCGGACGCCCACTCGACATGCGCCAAGCGTTGGAGCGCGCGTCGCCGTGCGCCCTCGACGGTCTCGGTCGAAAACGGCCGCCGCCCCGGTCCCTGTGCGGGACCGGGGCGGCGAACGAGAATCTCGGAGCGGATCAGCCGCGAATCTTCGCGACCACCGTTTCGACGGCGGAGGCGGCCGGAATCTCCTCGGCCTCGCCGGTGAAGCGGTTACGCAACTCCACCTTGCCCTCGGCCCAGCCGCGCCCGATGACGAGAACCCAAGGCATGCCGAGGAGTTCGGCGTCCTTGAACTTCACGCCCGGCGAAGCGGTGCGATCGTCGAAGAGCACGTCCAGCCCCTGGGTGTGCAGACCGGACACCACGTCCTCGGCGCCCGCGCGGGCCGCCTCGTCCTTGTTGGCGATGACCACGTGCACGTCGAACGGCGCGATCTCCGCGGGCCAGCGCAGGCCCTTCTCGTCGTGCTGCTGTTCGGCGACCACCGCGACCATGCGGGACACGCCGACGCCGTAGGAGCCCATGATCAACCGCACCGGCTTGCCGTTCTCGCCGAGCACATCGACCTCGAAGGCGTCGGTGTACTTGTAGCCGAGCTGGAAGATGTGCCCGATCTCGATGCCACGCGCCGACACCAGCGTGCCGCGCCCGTCGGGCGAGGGGTCGCCGTCGCGGACTTCAGCGGCCTCGACGGTGCCGTCCGGGGTGAAGTCGCGGCCCGCCATCAGGCCGACCACGTGCTTGCCCTCGCTGTCCGCGCCGGTGATCCACGAGGTACCCGCGACCACCCTGGGGTCGACCAGGTAGCGGATGCCGTTCTCCTGCAACGCCTTCGGCCCGATGTAGCCCTTCACCAGGAACGGGTTGGCGGCGAAGTCGGCCTCGGTGATCAACTCGACCTCGGCGGGCTCGACCGACGCGCCGAGGCGCTTGTCGTCGACCTCGCGGTCGCCGGGGATGCCGATGCCGACGATCTCGGTCTTGCCGTCCGGGAGGCGCAGCTTGACCATCACGTTCTTCAGGGTGTCGGCCGCGGTGACCGGCCTGCCGTACTGCTCGCCGATGCCCGCGGCGTTGGCCCAGTCCACCAGCGTGGCGATGGTGGGGGTGCCGGGCGTCTCGTGCACGACGGCCGCGGGCTTGCCCTCGATCGGCTGCGCTTCGGGAGCGGGCGTGACCACGGCCTCCACGTTGGCCGCGTAGCCGGACTCGCGGCAGATCACGTAGGTGTCCTCACCGACCGGGCTGTCGGCCAGGAACTCCTCCGAGGCGCTGCCGCCCATCGCGCCCGAGGTGGCCGCCACGATCACGTACTGCACACCGAGCCGGTCGAAGATGCGCTGATAGGCCTCGCGATGGGCGCTGTAGCTGTTCTTCAGGCCGTCCTCGTCGAGGTCGAAGGAGTAGGAGTCCTTCATGACGAACTCGCGCCCGCGCAGGATGCCTGCGCGCGGCCGCTCCTCGTCGCGGTACTTGGTCTGGATCTGGTACAGCGTGACCGGCAGATCCTTGTACGAGTTGTACTCGCCCTTCACGGTGAGCGCGAACAACTCCTCGTGGGTGGGGCCGAGCAGGTAGTCAGCGCCCTTGCGGTCCTGCAGCCGGAACAGGCCGTCGCCGTATTCGGTCCACCGGTTGGTGGTCTCGTACGGGTCGCGCGGCAGCAGCGCGGGTAGCGAGATCTCCTGCGCGCCGATGGCGTTCATCTCTTCCCGGACGACGTCCTCGATCTTGCGCAGCACCTTCAGACCCAGCGGCAGCCACGAGTACACGCCGGGGGCGACGCGGCGGACGTATCCGGCGCGCACGAGCAGTTTGTGACTGGGCACCTCGGCGTCGGCGGGGTCGTCGCGCAGGGTACGCAGGAAGAGGTGGGAGAGGCGGGTGATCACGGGTGCACAGCGTAGTCGCCGGCCACGAGGCGTCCGCAACGCGTTATCCATTTCGGCCTGCGGCGGAGCAGGGCCAAGATCACTCCACGCCACCGCCTCCGGCCCTGACCGGCTCGCGCGGTGCCCAACTCTGCACGAGCCGGGGGCCTACATGGTCACGCTGCGCTACCGCCTCCGGCCCTGACCGGCTCGCGCGGTGCCCAACTCTGCACGAGCCGGGGGCCTACATGGTCACGCTGCGCTACCGCCTCCGGCCCTGACCGGCTCGCGCCGGTACGGTATCGCTTCGTGCTGGTGCTGCTCCCTCCCTCCGAAACCAAGTCCGACGGCGGCGCTGGTCTGCCCCTCGACCTGGACGCACTCGCGATGCCGCAGCTCACGCCGGTGCGGCACAAGCTGGCGACCGAACTGGGGCGGCTGGCCGCCGATGCGGACGCCTCCCGCGCGGCGCTCGGGCTCGGCAAGGGCGCCGACGCCGAGATCGCCAGGAACGCGGCGCTGCGCACGGCCCCGACCCGCCCCGCGCTGGAGCGCTACACCGGCGTCCTCTACGACGCGCTCGACGCGAAGTCGTTCACCAAGGCGCAGCGCGCCAAGGCGTACGCGCGGCTCGGCATCGGCTCCGCGCTGTTCGGCGCGGTGCGCGCGGGCGACCCGATCCCCGCCTACCGGCTCTCCGGCGGCTCCAAGCTGCCGGGTCTGCCCACCCTCTCGGCGGTCTGGCGCGACGTCCTGCCCGAGGCCCTGCTGGCCGAGGCCGCGGGCGACCTCGTCGTCGATCTGCGCTCGGGCACCTACCAGCAACTCGGCCGCGTCCCCGGCGCCATCACCGCCAACGTGCTCACCGAGCACCCCGACGGCACCCGCACCGTGGTGAGTCATTTCAACAAGCACCACAAGGGCCTGCTGGCCCGCGCGCTCGTCCTCACCCGCGCCGAACCGGCCGACATCCGCGCCGTGGCCCGGGTCGCGGAGAAGGCCGGACTGCGCACCGAAATCGCCTCCCCCACCGAACTTCTCATCATCACCTGAGCCCGCCACCGCCCGGATCTGCCGGGGCCCGAGCAATCGGTGCGAGCCCACACCCCGGCCGACCGGCGACCCGGCAGCGCCGTGCCTCCGAGTGTTACGCCGCCATCAGTGATTTCGTTCTGCGCGGCAAGCGGAAGCTTCGCAAACCTTCTGTTCGCCTCGCAGAGGCCACAGCGTCTGCGAGGCGTGGAAAGGGCCTGCGTATCGGAAGGCACACTCAGCCAGGCGGCTCTGCGCGCAATTGGCACGAGCCGACACCCGGTTGGAACGACGGGTCTGTCAGCGCTGGGCGGCAGCGAGGGCCGTGCGGATCGTTTCGACCGGGGCGGGCGCAGGGTCGTGTTCCCAGAAAGGGGTGCCCGCGGCGTAGGGGGTGCCGTACACCGGGGTGTTCACTTCCGAGCGCCAGCTTTCGCGCAATGGACCGGCGTCGACGGTGTCGTAGCCGAGCGCGTCGAGCAGTTGCGCGACAGCGGCTTTCGCCTCGACGTCGTCGCCCGCGATCGGCAGGGCGGAGCGGTCGCCGGAACCGGCCGGGCGGGCCAGCGCGCCCAGGTGTGCGAACAAGATGTTGTTGAACGCCTTGACCACCTTGGACGTCGGCAGATGCTTTTGCAGGAGTTCGCTCGAGGTCGCTTCGCCTGCATCGAGGTCGGGGATATTGCCGTCGCGGGCCGGGGCGTAGTTGTTGGTGTCGATCACGACCTTGCCCGCCAACGGCTCCACCGGCACCTCCCGGTAGTTCTTCAACGGCATCGTGACCACCACGATGTCGCTCGCCGCGGCCGCATCCGCCGCGGTGGCCGCCCGCGCCCGCGGCCCGAGTTCGGCCACCAGATCCGCCAGCGTCTCCGGCCCCCGCGAGTTGCTCAGCACCACGTCCAGCCCAGCGTCCACCGCCAATCGCGCGACAGTGCCGCCGACATGCCCGCTACCGATCAATCCAATCGTCGTCATGCCGACATGAAACCATCTGCGCCCCAACACTGTTCCGCACCCCGGGCGCCACCTGGCCCGCACTCTCCGCGCAACACCTACGAGGCGTGCGGACGCTCCGCGCCACCAGGATGAGGCCCAGCACAGCGGCTCGGCCCGAATGGCGAGCGCACCAGCGCTGAGCGGCGCAGCAAGGTCGAGTGCGCAGACCTTCCATACGCCTCACAGAGACTAGATCGTCTGTGAGGATTGTGAACGGCCTGCGCATCCGGGGTACGCCCAGCGAGGCGGCGCGCAACACCAGCGCGAAATAGCTCGGTTCGAGGCTAGGCCGAGCTCAACACGGCAACCACGGCTCGGTAGTGCAGACACCGCAGATCAGCGACACATAGCCCGCACACTCCGCACAGAGGCGTAGCGCCTGCGCGGAGTGCGAAGGGTGTGTGCCGAAAGGCTCAGCGCAGCGGCTCGGCCGATGGCGAGCCCGATGCAGCGGAGCGGAACGGCAAGGCTGGGCGCGCACACCTTCCACACCCCACGCCGAGACCACAGGGGCTGCGAGGCGTGCGCACGGGGCGCTCAGCGAGGCTGCTCACCGCGTCAGTCCAGCGCGCGACAGCTCGGCACGAGGGCTCGACCGAGGTCGACACGGCGATCACGGCGCGGTTGCACAAGCACAGCAGCTCGGCGATGCATAGCCCGCGCACTCAGCACAGAGGCACAGCGCCTGCGAGCCGCGCAAACGGTATGCGTCACGTGGGTGCGTTCAGCGGGGCGGCTCGGCCAATGCGGCGAGTTCGCGGCGGAGGTTGGCGCGGGCGGTGGATTCGTAGCGGTGCCGGGCGATTTCGGTGTGGAACAGGCGCGGCTGGCGGGCCAGGGCCTCGAGGACTGCGGTGCGGCCCGCGCGGTACAGATCGTCGGGTACGTGGGCGTATTCGGCGCGGACCGCGGCGGTGTACGCGGCGTAGCCGGGTTCGTCGGCGGCGAGCACCGCGAGATCGGCGTCGCAGAGCACCCCGCCGTTGCGGTCGTCGTGTGCGGGGTCATGGGTGGTCGTGAGACGCACCAGGCGTGCCACTTCGCGGACGAGTTCGGTTGGCGCGCCGAGCTTCTCGAGGACTGCCTCGGCCAGTTCGGCGCTACGCTCCTCGTTGTCGGCGCGGTCGACGGCGTAGACGGCGTCGTGGAAGAACGCCGCATACCGCACCGCAGTCGCGTCATCGGCCTGGTCGGCCAGCTCATCGATCACGCGGAGCATGGCCGCCAAGTGCTCGACGGTGTGATAGCGCCGATGCGGCTCGCCGTAGCGGCGCACCAGGTCGGCTCCGACAGGCTCGGCCGCGGGCCCGGCCAATGCCGTCCAGCGCTCCAGCAGCTCCCGCTCCACCTTCGAGGACATCGGTCCAGTCTTCTCGACCGCGCGGCCGCCGACAACGCCTCCGGTCAGTGGAATTCGCCACCGCGGCACACCTGACCACCACCGCGGTGGCGAACTGCACCGCGGGAATCGTGTCGGCGACCGCTCGTGTGTCGCGATGGCTCGGGCCTTCCGCTATGCGCAGAGTGTGTGGGCTACATGTCGCCGAGCTGCTGTGCTTGTGCTATCTGCTGTGTTGAGCTCCGCACGACAAATCCCACCGTGGCGCGCGCAAGGAAAATGGGATGCGGCTCCCGCCGGGGCGCCGGTACCGTTGCCGCAGCGACGACGGGGGGTTACCGAAATCTGGCGTCGCGGACGACGAATCGAGCGACCGGCGGCCGAGTACAGGAGTCGCGGCGCGACGGGGAGGACGAATGACCAAGCTGAATCAGATCATCGCGGTGGAGAAGGGCGTGAAGAGCGGCGCGCTGCGCGAGCTCGCCGAGACCCAGAACCTGCTGCAGAAGCCGACGCTGCTGGCCGGCATCTCGCGCGTCTACCAGCCGAAGGACGAAGAGGGCGAACAGCTTCCGCCGGAGTCGACGCGCGTCCAGGTGAAGTCGGAGGAGGTGCTGCGGCAGACCGCCGCCACGCTGACCCGGCTGTTCGACGTGACCGCGACCAAGGACTGGGCGAACCGCACCGCCGCGGCCGATGTGGTGGTGGACGGAGAGACGCTGCTGGACGACGTCCCGGTGCCGTACCTGCTGTTCCTGGAGAAGCAGCTCGCTGATCTGCTGGCCTTCGTGAAGCGGCTCCCGGTGCTCGACGCCGCCGAGGCCTGGGCGTTCGACGATTCCTCCGACGCCTGGCGCACCGAGCAGGTGCGCACCATCCGCACCAAGAAGGTGCCGCGCAACCACGTGAAGGCCGAGGCCACCGACAAGCACCCGGCCCAGGTCGAGGTGTACTACGAGGACATCGCCGTCGGCTACTGGACGACGGTGAAGTTCTCCGGCGCGCTGCCTGCGCGGCGGGTCAACGAGGTGGTCGGCCGGATCGAGAAGCTGGCGCAGGCGGTGAAGTTCGCTCGCGAGGAGGCCAACGCCGCCGAGGTCACCGATCGCAAGACCGGCAAGGTGGTCTTCGATTACCTGTTCCGCTGATGCCCCACGAACTCCCCCGCGCCGCGGGGGATGCGCGAAGAGCGCAAGCTCAACCTGAAGATCAGCCTGAAGCCACGGACCGGCCGCCGAGCGGGCGAGCCGTGGCACAAGCTCAGACTATCGCTCCAGATTGAGTATTCGCCGCCGACGACCGGGTCTCGAGGAGCGGACGCGATGCGACGAGGTGCGGGTTCAAAACCCGCTCTCCGCGCCCATGCGGAGGTGGTCCAAACGTAGGACGCGTCGCGGTGAGAGTGATCCGATCCCACCGATACCGGTAGGCGACATGGGCGGCACACCGAGACCCGGGGGCGGGCAAAGGCCCCCGGGTCTTCCATGTTTCGGCCCGAAGCCGTTCCTGGACAAGCGAATACCGCGAAGGATGCAATTCGGACGAGGAGCGAGGACACGCCGGGAATGCGCGGATGCGTCCAGGTGTTCCACCGGGACATGACCGGTACAGCTGTGCTCTCCGATGACCTGAAGAAGTACCTCGACGAGTCGAACGTGTTCGCCACCGTGGCGACCGTCGGCGCGAACGGGCAACCGCATCTCACCGTGATCTGGCTGAAGCGCGACGGCGACGACCTGCTGTTCTCCACCACGGTGGAGCGTCAGCAGGCCAAGAACCTCGCCAAGGACCCGCGGGTGACCCTGCTGATCAACCCGCCCGAGAACCCCTACGTCTACGCCGAGATCCGCGGCACCGCGACCCTGACGCCGGATCCGGACAAGACCCTGCCCAACGAGCTCTCGCTCGAGTACACCGGCCAGCTGTACGCCGACTTCAACCCGGCCTCGGTGCACGACGCCGCCCGGGTCATCGTCCGGGTCACCCCGCGCAAGGTCGCCGGGCGGTTCTGAAGCGCGGCGCTCAGGCTCGCTGCGCCTCTTCCTGGGCGTGGTGGGCCTGCGCGATCTGCTGCGGCGTGAAGCGCAGCGTCAGGGCGATCAGCCCGATCAGCACCGCGACGCCCGCGCAGACCGCGAGCACGAGCGTGTACCCGCTGCCGAGCGCGTCGATCTCCGCCGAGGTCATGCCCGAGACATTGCCGGTCTTGCCGCCCAGCGACAGCGTGCGCGACACCGCGATCGGGGTCAGCACGCCGATCGCCAGCGGCGTGCCCAGGTTCATGAACATCTGCCCGACCGCGGCGAGCGGGCCGATGTCGTTGGGCGGCACGCCGACCAGCACGCACAGCGGCGCCACCACCATCGCGATGCCGACGCCGAAACCGATGACGATCAGCAGGATCAGCAGCGTCGGCAGGTACGTCACGTCGCGGTCGAGCGTCGAACCGAACAGCAGGCCGAGGGCGAGCACCACGGCCGCACCCGCGAGCAGCCAGCGCGGCGCGACCATCATCGCCAGTTTCGAGGCCAGCGCGCCGCCGATGCCGATGCCGACGGTGAACGGGATCGACGCGACACCCGCCTCCAGCGGACCGTAGCCGATGACGTTCTGCAGGAACTGCGCGACGAAGTACGTCATCGCGCCGAGCACGCCGCCCGCGAGCAGGATCAGCAGGAAGGTGGTGACGCGGTCACGGCTGCCGAACAGCGACCACGGCAGCAGCGGGTCGTCGACATTGCGTTCGGCGAGCACGAACACCACGAGCAACACCAGGCCGCCGATCAGCGAGCCGATGATGGCCGGGCTGGTCCAGCCCATCGCCGGTCCTTCGGTGGCCCCGAAGACGATGGCGGCGCAGGCAAGGGTGCCGAGCACGGCGCCGCGCACGTCGAGGGCGACGCGGTGGTGCCCGGTGTCGGCCAGGCAGTAGACCGCGCCGAGCACGATGAGCAGGCCGATCGGCACATTGATCAGGAAGATCCAGCGCCAGGACAGCTGCGTCAGCGCGCCGCCGACCACGAGTCCGCCGACCGAGCCGATGCCGACCATGGACCCGACGATCGCGATCGCCTGGTTCCGCGCTTTACCCGGCGCGAAAGTCGTTGCCACCAGGGCCAATGCGGCGGGCGCCGCGACCGCGGCCCCGGCGCCCTGCACCGCGCGGGAGGCGATCAGCATCGCGGGTCCCTGGGCGAGGCCGCACGCCAGCGAGGCCAGCGTGAAGAGGGCGACGCCGTAGATCAGCATGCGTTTGCGGCCGAACGCGTCGCCGAGCCTGCCGCCGAGCAGCATGAGCCCGGCGAAGGTGAGGCCGTAGGAGGTGACCGTCCACGCACTGCCCGCGCTGGTCAGTCCCATCTGATCTTGCAGCCGCGGCAGCGCGAAGATCACCACCGTGCCGTCGAGCACGACCATGAGTTGCAGCCCGCTCAAAACTAGGATCGCGAGCCCGAAGGCCCGCTGCGTCACCGGGTACTGCATCGTCGCAGCGGGATTCTGGAGCACAGGGAGTCACTGTAATTGATAGCCGAAGTGCTCCGTTCCCACGGGCGTGACCGGATGAAGCCCCCGACAGCGCCCCGCGCCGCCGACTTCCTCGCCGGACGAAGCCCGTCGGCAACCCCGCGCACGGTCGGAGCGAACGCGGAGTACGCACGACGGGCGCGGCCGGACGAGATCCGTCGACAACCCCGGTACACCTGTTTCGCGGCCTGTCAGAGCTCCGCGGAGAATCCGGCGGTCGGGCCGATCACCACGATCGCGGGCGGGCGGATGCCTTCCTCGCGGACACGCGCGGCCACGGTGCCGAGGTCGGCGCGCAGCACTCGCTGGGTGCGCAACGTGCCCTCTTGGATGACGGTCGCCGGGGTGTCGGCGGGACGTCCGCCGTCCAGCAGTGCGGTGGCGAACTGCTGGATCCGCTCCACCGCCATCATCAGCACGAGCGTGCCGCGCAGCCGGGCCAGCGCGGGCCAGTCCACCAGCGAATCCGGGTGATCCGGCGCGACGTGCCCGCTGACCACGACGAACTCGTGCGTGACGCCGCGGTGGGTCACCGGGATGCCGGCGGCGGCGGGCACCGAGATGGGACTGGTGACGCCGGGGACGACGGTCACCGGAATACCCGCCTCGACGCAGGCCTCCAGCTCCTCGTAGCCGCGACCGAATACGTACGGGTCACCGCCCTTGAGCCGCACCACGAACTTGCCCGCCTTCGCGCCCTCGATGAGCGCGGCGTTGATCGCCTCCTGCGCCATCGCGCGGCCGTACGGGATCTTGGCCGCGTCGACCACCTCGACGTCTGGTCCCAGCTCGGCCAGCAGTTCCGGGGGCGCGAGACGGTCGGCGACCACCAGGTTCGCCCGAGCCAGCAGTCGGCGCCCGCGCACGGTGATCAGATCGGGATCGCCGGGTCCGCCGCCGACCAGCGCGACACCGGGGGTCATCGGCGACGAATCATCGCTCACCACACCGGATTGCAGCGCTTCCAGCAGCGCGTTGCGCACCGCGGCCGAGCGGCGGTGCTGCCCGCTGGCCAGCACACCGAGGGTGAGGCCGTCGTAGCGGGCCGTGGCCGGGGTGACCGCGGTGCCGAGCCGGGCGACATCGGCGCGCACGCAGAAGACGCAGCGCCGGTTGGCTTCCTCGACGACGGCGGCGTTGGTCTCGGGTTCGTCGGTGCAGGCGATCGCGTACCAGGCGCCCTCCAGATCGCCGTCGGAATAGGCGCGCAGCGTGACGGTGAGTTGCCCGGAGGTGGCCATCCCCTCGACCGCCGGGGTGACCTCACGGCTGATGACGTGCACGTCCGCGCCCGAGGCGATGAGCAGGCCGAGCCTGCGCTGGGCCACCGTTCCGCCGCCGATCACGACGACGCGGCGGCCGTTCAGATCGAGCCCCACCAGGTAGTTCGGATCGCCCGCAGGCTGGGCGGCGGCGTGGGATTCCACCTGTTCCTCGGTGTTGTCAGACGTGTTCGGCACAGTGTTCGAGCCTACGGCCTGCCCGGCGGGCGTCGGCACGCAGCGCCGCAAACCGCGCCGAATCCGAGCGATAGCTCACCGCGGCGCACCACTGGCGGTGCGAAAGGCGAGCGCCGACCGGAACGTCTCCACTACTCGCGCACGACCGGCCGCCACCGCGCCTCGTGCACCGCGCGTGCTCGCATTCATCCCGGCAACCGTTGCGGCACAAGCGAATCCACAGTTTCATCCGCCGAACCCCGGGCGTCGAAGCGACCCACGTCCAGCCGGGACCGTGGGGCGGCCTCGGCTATCCGAGGCTCGGCTACCCGGCCGCGCGGGACGCCGAGGCAGCAAGCGCTTTCCGCGCGGGTGACGGCGAGCTCTTCGCGTCCTCCCCCTATCGAGGGAGCGGCCGAAGTCGCCGACCGAAGGGCGCCACGCGATGTGACCAGCGTCACCATCGCCGAGACGCTCCGCTGAAAGCCGCTGGTCGGCAGGCTTTTTCCATGGCTCGATTCACCAGGAGCCCGGCAAAATCGAGTGATTTTCGTCGGTGGTGAGCGGAATACTGTCCCGCGCCCGATGAGTTGCGCCAACAGTTCTCGTCTGATCTCGTGTGGCGGCCGGAACACGGCTCGATAACTCGGCACCGGGCCACACGTCTTCGCACGCTCACGATCACCTCGGAGGTAACCCGATGCCCGCCGTCCCATCCGCCAGTCCGACCGGGCGGCGGACGCCGACCGTCATCCTATTGTTGGTGCTCGCGACCTTCGTGGTGATCCTGAACGAGACCATCATGATCAACGCGATCCCGCGCCTGATGACCGACCTGGATGTGACCGAACGGTCGGCGCAGTGGGTGTCCACCGCGTTCATGCTCACCATGGCCGCGGTCATCCCGGCCACCGGCTGGTTCCTCCAGCGGGTCACGACCCGCCGCGCCTACGCGATCGCGATGTTCGTCTTCCTCGCCGGCACCGCGCTGTCCGCCGTCGCCCCGGCGTTCGAGGTGCTGCTGCTCGGCCGGATCATCCAGGCCGGCGGCACCGCGGTCATGATGCCGCTGCTGATGACCACCCTCATGACGGTCGTGCCCGAGCAGGACCGCGGCCGGGTCATGGGCAACGTCACCCTCGCCATCTCGGTGGCGCCCGCCATGGGACCGGTCCTGTCCGGGCTGGTGCTGCAGGCAGGCTCGTGGCGCTGGCTGTTCGTGATGGTGCTGCCCATCGCCGCCGCGGTCACCTGGCTGGGGCTGAAGCGACTCGAGAACATCGGCGAACCGCAGTCCGGCGCGATCGACGTGTCCAGCGTGGCGTTGGCCGCGGTCGGATTCGGCAGCCTCGTGTACGGCCTCAGCCGGTTCGAGTCCGGCAACGTCACCGGCCCCGCGCTGATCGTCGCCGCCGGACTGGCGCTCATCGGCGTGTTCGCCGCGCGCCAGCTGCGCCTGCAGCGCACCGGCACGCCGCTGCTCGACCTGCGCATCCTGTTGATCAGCACCTACGCCAAGGCGCTGATCCTCATGTCGATCGCGTTCCTCGCGATGCTCGGCTCGATGATCCTGCTGCCGCTGTACCTGCAGAACCTGCGCGGTCTGAGCCCGCTCGAGACCGGCCTGCTCGTCATGCCCGGCGGTCTCGCCATGGGTCTGCTCGGCCCGACCGTCGGCCGCCTGTTCGACCGCTTCGGCGGCCGCGTCCTGGTGATCCCCGGTTCGATCGGCGTCGCCGCGTCCCTGGCCGGTTTCACGCAGATCTCGATGACCATGCCGTACTGGCAGCTGCTGGGCCTGCACGTCCTGATGATGGTGTCGCTGGCCGCGGCCTTCACGCCCGTCTTCACCCTGGGTCTCGGCGCGCTCCCGATGCACCTCTACTCGCACGGTAGCTCCATGCTCGGCACGCTGCAGCAGGTCGCCGCGGCCTTCGGCACCGCCTTGGTGGTGACCGTCATGTCCACCCGCAGCACCCAGTTGATCGACGAGGGCGCCGATCCCGTCGCCGCTCACCTCGACGGCATGAGCCTGGCCTTCGGGGTTTCCGCCGTGCTGGCGCTGGTCGTGATCGTGATGGCGGTCCTGCTGCCGAGCCGCTCCCACGCACCGGAAGCGGCGTCGGACGAGCACGCGCCCGAGGCAGCCTCGGACGAAGGCGAGGGCGAACGGCCCGCGGTCGAGCTGATGAAGAGCTGACCCGCTCCGCCGCTGACCCTGGGCCGGCCCGCAGTCCCGGGGGCCGGCCCTTTCAGTTCAGGTCCGGAACCTCCTGGATCCAGTGGAATCGCTCGCCGCGCAACGGAAGGTCGTTCAGGTCGAACTCTTCCAGGGTGAGCGTGACCGGCCGGCCGCCCAGATCGCCACGCAGGGTGAGCCGGTCGGGCTCGGGACGTTCGAAGGTGAAGGTCGCCACCCGCGTCGGCGCGACATCCGGTGCGGTCGACGGCGCGGTCATGGTGAGGGTGCCCGCGGCGGTGTCGACGTCGGCGAGGACGGGCACGAACGCGCCGTCCATGCGCTGGTAGCTGGTGGCGAACTTGTCGAACACCAGGCGCTGCCACCGGGTCGGCTCGGTGGTCAACGGCGGCAGCGGGTGGCCGCCCACGGTGAACTCGGTGACATTCCAG
This sequence comes from Nocardia sp. bgisy118, assembly GCF_057708605.1. Lineage (NCBI taxonomy): Bacteria > Bacillati > Actinomycetota > Actinomycetes > Mycobacteriales > Nocardiaceae > Nocardia > Nocardia sp. bgisy118. The sequence continues at coordinate 121,561 of NZ_JBYISM010000013.1, forward strand.
ATGCCGTACAGCGCGGGCTTCGGTGCGCCGTAACCATATTCGTGCCAGGAGTCCCACGCGGTGTACACGGCGCCCGAGCACGTCCACAGGCCGAGCGCCACCTGCAAGGCGGCGGCGATCCGGTTGGCGCGCGCCGAGCGGAACAGCGACGGCTGCGTGGCCGGTTCCGAAGACCGTTCCAGCACAAGCACATTCGCCAGCCGCCTGGCCTGCGGCGCCAGCACCACCAGCGCGATGAGCATCAGGTGGAAGGACAGGATCTTGACCGGCACGTCGTAGGTCATGTTCAGCACGAAGACCTGCGCCATGCTCACCAGGCTCAGCATCGCCCCCGCGGTCGCGGTGCGCGGCCAGAACAGCAGCAGGCCGCCGAGCACTTCCGCGATGCCGAGCAGCACCTGATAGGACGGCGACGCGCCGACCTGATTCCACAGCACCTCGGTCATGCTGAGGTTGCCGTAGGGCTCGAGCAGTCGCGTCAGCGACGGGTAGGGCATCTGGTTCGGCACCGCCTTGGCGAAGCCGTACCAGAGCATCTGCCCGCCGAGGCAGAGCCGCAGGAAGGTGACGAACCACCCGCCGAGGGCGCCGTAGCCTGCGCGGCGACGGTCCAGTACCGACCAGATCACGGTGACGACGGCGGCGACAACCAGCAGGCAGAAGATCAGCACCCAGATGATGGTCTGGTCACCGCTACCGCTCTCGTGAATCACCGCGTCGACGCCGAAGACGTGCTCGCCCGTCCATCGGGCCACCGGCTCGACCACGTCCATCTGCCATCGGATCGCCGATTCCGGCAGCCAGCGCATGGCGACACCGGTGAAGACGAACAGGATCTGCGCGAACGTCAGACAGAACAGCAGCAGGTAGGCGAAACAGAACCGGAAGCCGATGCGGGCCGGTAGCAACCACCGGGGCGACGAATCGACCACGTCCTCGCGGTCTCGTTCCAGCACCTCCGTACCGATGGCGCTCACAGCGACACCTCGTCGACACTCGGCACCGCCGTGCCCGCGGACGCCGAGTTCATGGTTCGCCCGTCGCGCTCCCGCAGAGCCGCCCCTCGCCGATGCTCGACACCGCTGCGCCGGGGCACTGCGCTGATGGTCCCCTCGCTGCGATTCCGCACGGCAGCACCTCGCCGACACTCGGAGACGCTGCGCCTGGTTCGCCCGTCGCGCTGCCGCACGAATCCCTCCTCGCTGCCCTGGGTGACTTTCCGTGAGCGAAGGTAGCCGCGCGGGCCGCCTCGGCGCTTCCGGCGGCATCCCGATTTCCAGCTCCGTCGCACGGGGTAGCCGCGGTACTCCAGAAGGATGAGGGCGACCCCTGTCAACCCCGGAGTTCGGTCAGCGAACTATTCCCGACGATTCCCGGCGACACCGAATTAGAACGCGTTACAGTCACGTATCCCGGGCGGAATTGCCGGGTGGTGGGCGGCCCGCCGCCCGACTACAGGAGGACGATGATGGCCGACGAGCCCGATCCGACCGAGCGGCGCCAGCTCACTATCAGCGAACGCGATCTACAGGGACTCACCGAGGATTTGTCGCGCTGGCTCGCGGGCAAGGTCTCGGCCGACGAGCCGCCGCGCGTCCACGAGCTGACGCTGCCGCAGGGCTCCGGGATGTCGAGCGCCTCGGTGCTCTTCGATGCCGAATGGCGGGTGAACGGCCGCGACGAGGGCGGCTCGTTCGTCGCGCGGCTGGCCCCGAGCGCCGCCGATTTCCCGGTCTTCGAGACCTACGATCTGGCCAAGCAGTACCACGTGATGGCCGGGGTCGCGGCCGCCACCGACGTGCCGGTGCCGCCGCTGTGCTGGCTGGAGACCGACGAAAGCGTGCTCGGCACACCGTTTTTCGTGATGCGCCGAATCGAAGGACGGGTTCCCGCCGACAACCCGCCGTATGTCTTCTACGGCTGGCTGTTCGACGCCGAACCCGCCGAACGCGCGCTGCTCACCACCAAGACGCTCGCCGTAATGGCGAAGATCCACGCCATCCCGGACCCGGCGAGCCGTTTCCCGATGCTGGACGGGCCGGGGCAGGCGTTGCGCAGGCACGTGGACTGGCATCGCGCCTGGTACCGCTGGGCGCTGGCCGACGACGGGTATCCGGTCCCGTTGATCGAGCGCGCCTTCGACTGGCTGGACGCGCACTGGCCGGAGGACCCCGGTCCGGACGTGCTGTCCTGGGGCGACTCCCGGCCGGGCAACATCATCTACGACGGGTTCGAGCCGGTCGCCGTATTGGACTGGGAGATGGCGGGTTTGGGTCCGCGTGAGCTGGACATCGCCTGGATCGTCTTCATCCACCGGTTCTTCCAGGATCTCGCCACTCGCTTCGACCAGCCGGGCCTGCCCGACTTCCTGCGCCGCTCCGAGGTGGTGGCGAAATACCAAGAGCTGACCGGCTATACGGTGCGCGACCTGGATTTCTACCTGGTCTACGCCGCGCTGCGGCACGCGATCGTGATGGCCAGGGTCAAGCGCAGAATGATCCACTTCGGCGAGGACACCGACACTCCCGACCGGGACGACTACGTGATGCACCGGGCAAGCCTGGAGGCGCTGCTCGACGGAACCTACGACTGGACATGAGGAAACCGTGACCACACCCGCGCCGCTCGACGAATACCCGATCCACCAGACCCCGCTCCCGATGACCAGGGTCGGCACCAGCGACCGGAACTTCTACGACCGCAGCTATTTCAACGCCCACGACCGCGACGGCGGCACCCTGCTGATCAGCGGGCTCGGCGTCTACCCGAACCTGGGGGTGACCGACGCCTACGTCGCCGTCCGCCGCGGTGACGAGGTGCACTCGGTGCGCTTCTCCGACGCGCTCGGTGATCGCAGTCTGGACATGAAGGTGGGCGGGTACCGCGTCGAGGTGCTCGAACCGCTGCAGCGGGTGCGCGTCGTCTGCGAACACGACGAACTGAGCTGCGATCTCACCTGGACCGGAGCCTTCCCCGCCGTGCAGGAACAACCGCATCTGATCCTCAACGGCAGCAGGCCCATCATCGAGGCGTCCCGCTTCGCGCAGGTCGGTTCGTGGGCGGGGACACTGAGCGTGGACGGCACGGACATCACGGTCGACCCCGCGGTGTGGACCGGGACCCGCGACCGCTCCTGGGGCATCCGGCCGGTCGGTGAGACGGAGCCGCCCGGACGCGCCGCCGCCGAGCACTCCGGCGGTTTCTGGTGGTTGTACGTGCCGCTGCGTTTCGACGATTTCGCGATCGTGGTGATCGTGCAGGAGGAACCGGACGGCAGGCGCACCCTCAACGACGCGGTGCGCGTCTGGCCGGACGGCCGCACCGAACAGCTCGGCTGGCCGCGCGTCAGCATCCGATACCGTTCGGGCACCAGGATTCCCGTCGCCGCGCGGCTCGATCTCACCACACCGGACGGCAAGTCGCTGGAGGTCGAGATCACCCCGAGCGCCGGCGTCCCGCTGCACGTCGGCTGCGGCTACGGCGGCGACCCCGACTGGTTGCACGGTCAGTGGAAGGGCCGCGACTGGTCCGAGTCCCGCCGCTACGACCTCACCGACCCCGCGATCGCCGCCCGCGTCCCCTTCGGCGTCATCGATCACGTGGCGCACGCCCGCTGCGGTTCCGCCGAGGGCTGGGGTCTGTTCGAACACGCCTCCCTCGGACGCCACGATCCCACCGGGTTCGCCGATTGGTCGTCCGTGGCGCCCTGATCTGCGCGCCGCGCCTCGGCGTGGACCAGGGCGCGGCGACGGGCCCCTGTGAGCCCGTTCAGCGCAGGCGCGCCACGGCAGCGCGATATCGCCGTGAATCTCTTGGTCACGCATCCGAACTCCCCCGTTCGACCCGAAGACGGCCCCAGCCTCGGCGACGCCTGTCGCGGCGGCCATCGCAGCGCGCGGCCGTCGCACCAGGGGCCAGGTCCTGGCGTGTGCCTGGGCGCGGCGACAGTCCCAGTGCAGCCCTGTTCAGCCGATGCGCGCCACCGCCACGGTGACATCGCCGTGAATCTCTTTGGCGCGCATCAGAACTCCTCCATTCGATCCGAGAACGGCCGCGGCCTCGGCGACACCGGCCGCACCCACCGCCGCCTTGGTACGGGCCGCCGGTGTGGGCACCGTGACGGCGTCCAATTCGGCTGCGGTGAAGGTGCGCACGCGGACTCCCAGTTCTTCGGCGGCTGTCCGAAGGCCCGGTTCGTCGCCGCGCCGGTCGATGGTGGCGAGGCAAACGAGGGGTGCGTCGTCGAGCACGTGCCGGACGGCGGCCAGAATCGCCGCGGAGGCCGCGCCCGGTCGCATACCGACGCCGATCGCGACCGGCACAACTCCTGATCGGTGCGATGCGCCGGGAAGGTCCGGTGGCCGGGCCCCGGATCGGCCGCTCATCGGCGACCACCGAACAAACGGGCCGCGGGCAGCGGCGTCGACACGGCGGCGGTCCGCGGTGCAACCTGCCCCGCGTGGGCGGACGCGGCAGGCGCGGGGAGCTCAGTGCGGCACACGGGCGTAGTCGGCCGCCGCAGCGACGAAACGGGCTGTCGCAGTGGGGTTTCCGGCGGGGTGGGTGTGCAGGTAGGAGGCGTGGACGTGGCCGACGAGCGCGCCCTCGCGGACACGGGCGCCCGCGCCGTCGTGCCAGCCCCAGGCCGGGGCGTCGGTGGTGGCGACGACGAGCCTGGTGCGGTGGAACTCGTGGCCGCGCACCCGCTCCCCCGCCCGCCACAGCGCGGAATCGGCCAATGCGACGGCGTCCCGGTAGCCGAGGGTCAGGCGCGGGCCGAATTCGGCGTCGGCGTCGACGACGCCCGCCATGGCGTGGCCGTCGAGGGATCGGGTGAGGTAGAGCAGGCCCGCGCATTCGGCGTGGATCGGCAACCCGGCGCCTGCGTGCTCGCGAACGGCGGCGAGCAGGGCCGTGTTGGCCGCGAGATCGGCGGCGTGCTCCTCGGGGAATCCACCGGGCAGCACCAGACCCGCTGTGCCGGTGGGTAGTTCGTCGCGCAGCGGATCGAAGACGACCACCCGCGCCCCGGCCGCGGTCAGCAATTCACGATGCTCGGCATAGCCGAAGGTGAAGGCGGGACCGCCCGCCATGGCGATCACGGGCCCGCGGTCTGCCCGAATCGCCGCATCACTATCGGAATCGCCCTCGGCACCGGTCGGCCTGCCGCGTCCCGTGGTCGACCGTCCCGGACTCGGTGCATCGCCGCCCCACCGACCGGCGCGGCTCGTCTGGGTGGCATCGACCGCATCCTCGTCAGAAAGCTCCCGGCCGTCCCCGATCGACGACGCTGACGTCGACCCGGCAGGCTCGCGGCCACTTTCCTCGCCCTCCGCACGCCCGCCCGCTAGGTCCGAAGAGCTCATTTGGTCGGTGGAGACCGTGCCATTCGAACCGGAACGCAGGGCCGCGTCGCCCGCGACTTCCCGCACCGCCGCGACCGGATCCCACGCGACCGCGCCGAACGTCGGTCGTGCCAGCGCCGCAATGGCCGCCAGATCCACGTGGGCGGCAACGAGTTCCGTCATCGCCGCCACGGCCGCCGCAGCCGCCGCACCGTGCTCGACGGCGGGAATCAGACCCAGGTGGCGGGAGGGCACCTCGAGGGCGTCCATGCGGGGCAGCGAGCCGAGAACGGGCAGCCCGACCCGCGCGCACGCCGCGCGCAGCACCTGGTCGTGGCGTTCGCTGCCGACGCGATTGAGGATGACGCCGCCGAGCCGCACGCCGCTGCCGAAGGTGGCGAAGCCGTGCAACAGCGCGGCCAGGCTCTGGCTGTGCCCGCGGGCGTCCACCACCAGTACCACGGGCGCGCCGAGCAGGCTGGCCACCTGGGCGGTGGATCCCTCGGCGACGGGGCCGGTTTCGTGCTCGTCGATGCGGCCGTCGAACAGTCCCATGACGCCTTCGACCACCGCGAGATCACAGCCAGCGGCGCCGTGGTGGTACAGCGGCAGCACCCGATCGGCGCCGACGAGCACCGGGTCGAGGTTGCGGCCGGGCCGTCCCGCCGCGAGCCCGTGGTATCCCGGGTCGATGTAGTCCGGCCCGACCTTGAACGGCGCGACACGGTGTCCGGCCCGCCGCAGCGCGCCGATCAAACCCGTTGCGAGCGTGGTCTTCCCGCTCCCCGAGGCGGGCGCGGCGACGACGACCGCAGGCACACCGCCCATCACGCCACCGGACGGCGCGCGACCACACCGCGCCGGTTCACCATTCGATCCCCCGCTGCCCCTTGCGACCCGCGTCCATCGGGTGCTTGACCTTGGTCATCTCGGTCACCAGGTCGGCGGCGTCGAGCAACGCCTGCGGCGCGTCGCGACCGGTGATGACGACGTGCTGGTTGCCCGGCCTGCCGACCAGCGTCTCGACCACCTCGTCCACGTCGACCCAGCCCCATTTGAGCGGGTAGGTGAATTCGTCGAGCACGTAGAAGCGATGCTGTTCGGCGGCGAGCCTGCGCGCGATCTCCTGCCAGCCGGCGAGGGCGGCGGACGCGTGGTCCTCCTCGGTGCCGTGCTTGCGGGTCCAGGACCAGCCCTCGCCCATCTTGTGCCACTCCACGGCGCCGCCCGCTCCGGTCTCCTCGTGCAGCCGCCCGAGGGCGCGGAACGCCGCCTCCTCGCCCACCTTCCACTTCGCGCTCTTCACGAACTGGAAGACCGCGACGTCGAATCCCTGGTTCCAGGCCCGCAGCGCCATCCCGAACGCCGCGGTCGACTTTCCCTTACCCGGACCCGTGTGCACCGCGAGCACCGGCTGGTTGCGCCGCTGCCGCGTGGTCAGTCCATCGTCCGGAACCGTCTCCGGCACGCCCTTGGGCATCGAATCTCCTTGTGCGTCACTACCACCTGGCCCGCGCCGGTCAGGCCGCGCGGGCAGACCTCGCCGCCGGACCGTACACGGAGCCCGCTCGGACGATGTCCGCGACCGCGGCGCCGGTCAACTCCGCGAGCCGCAGATATCCGCCGCGCAGCGCGCCCGCCAACTCCGCCGCCAGCCCGAGCCGCACCATGCCCCGCTCGCAGTCCACCACCATCGCCGTGACCGCGTCCTTGGCGAGCAGGGCGGCGGCGGCGCGGGCGCGCGGCACCGGGTCGACGCCGCCGGTGGCGCGACCGTCGGTGAGCAGCACCAGCATCGGGCGGCGGCGCGGGTCGCGCACGCGTTCCCGGTGGATCACCTCGCGCGCCTTCAGCAGGCCCGCCGCGAGCGGCGTCTTACCGCCGGTGCGCAGACCCGCGAGGCGTCGGACCGCGATGTCGACCGAGGAAGTCGGGGGCAACACGAGTTCGGCGTCCTGGCCGCGCACGGCGATCACGGCGACCTTGTCGCGGCGCTGGTATGCGTCGCGTAGCAGGCTCACCACCGCGCCCGTGACGGCCGACAGCCGGTCCCTGGCCGCCATGGAGCCGGACGCGTCGACCACGAAGACCACCAGATTGCCTTCGCGCCCTTCGCGATACGCGCCGCGTAGGTCCTCGGCTTCGAGGGCGAGGGGGCCCGCGACGCGCCCCCTGCCGTGCTGGTGCGGCGCGGCGGCGAAGACGGTGCCGAGCAGATGCAGGCCCGCGGTGGTCTCGGTGGTGGAGCGGACGACCCGGCCGTGCCTGGTCTGGGCGCGGGACCTGCGGCCCGGCGCGCCTTCGCCGACGCCGGGCACCTCCCATCGCGGCGGCTTCGCGGCGCTGGGATTCGGTGCGCCGGTGCGTCCTTCGCGCGGGGCGGGACCGCCGCCGGGGCCTTCTGGCGGCGCGTCGGGTCCGCCGTCGGGGTCCTCGGGACCGCGATCTCCGTCGGAGCCTTCGGCCTCAGGGCGATCGCCGTCGAATTCGGTTGGCGGCGTCGGCTCCTCCGCGCGGTCGGCCTGCGCCGCGGCCTCTTTCATGGCTTCGTCGAGTTGCTCTTCGCTGATGCCGGGTTCGTCGAACGGGTCGCGCCGACGCCGGTGCGGCAGTGCGAGTTCCGCGGCGATCCGCACGTCGTCCTCGGTGACGGCGTCACCGCCGCGCCAGGCCGCGTGCGCGGTCGCGGTGCGGGCGACCACGAGGTCGGCGCGCATGCCGTCGACGTCGAAGGACGCGCACAGGGCCGCGATCCGCCGCAGCTCCACGTCGTCGAGCGCGACCTCGGGCAACCGGTCGCGGGCCGCCAGGATGCGCCCGGCGATCTCCCGGTCGGCGGCGGCGTAGCGGGCGGCGAACCCCGCCGGGTCGGCCTCGTAGTCGAGCCTGCGGCGCACCACCGCCATCCGCACGTCCACGTCGCGCGAGGCGGCCACCTCGACGGTGAGCCCGAACCGGTCGAGCAGCTGCGGACGCAGTTCGCCCTCTTCCGGATTCATGGTGCCGACCAGCACGAAGCGCGCGGGATGCGAATGCGAGACGCCGTCGCGTTCGATGTGCACGCGGCCCATGGCCGCGGCGTCGAGCAGCACGTCCACCAGATGGTCGTGCAGCAGATTCACCTCGTCGACGTACAGCACGCCGTGGTGCGCGGCCGCCAGCAGACCGGGCCGGAACGCCTGCTCGCCGTCGCGCAGCACCCGCTCCAGATCCAGCGATCCGACCACGCGATCCTCGGTGGCGCCGACCGGCAGCTCCACCAGCCGCGCCGGCCGCGCACCCGTCTCGTCCACCACCGGCGGCAGGAGCTGCGCGAGCGCCCGCACCACGGTCGACTTCGCGGTCCCCTTCTCGCCGCGCACCAGCACGCCGCCGATACCGGGATGCACCGCGCACAAGATCAACGCCAGCTGCAACCGCTCCTGCCCGACCACCGCCGAGAACGGAAACCCCGCCTCGGTATCCACACGAGACGAGCGAGACGACGGCGCGGTTTCTACCCGGGACAAGGACACGTCCCCCAGCCTAAGCGGCGCGCATGCCTTGTCCACGAACCACCCCGACCGAGCGCTTGCCAGACGGTCGAACCTGAACGAGCCCCTCGCAGACTCCCCACCACGCCCGGAGCGCGTCATATGACCCCGTCCGCAGCCTGCCTCCCGTGCTCGAAAGGTGGCACACGACACAGCCGAAAAGCCCCGACCGCCCAGCACCTCCACCAGCCAGAACACAACCCCCACGCACCACCGACAACCCCAGGAGCGAGTCTCACGAGCCCGTCCGCAGCCCATCTCACGTATCCGAAACGCACACGATCAGCCGCAAAGCCACTCAGCAACTGCAACAGCCACAACGCAACACCCACGCACCACCGACCACCCCCGGGGCGAGTCTTACGAGCCCGTTCGCGGCCCGTCTCGCGTCCGAGCGTTCGAGTCGCATGCGCCGCAGGCGCGAGACTCGAACGCTCGGACGCGAGACACCAGGGGGCCGCGAACACGCGCGCGCCAGCGCGCCAAAAACACAGCCCGCGATCTACCCCCGCCGCATGGGCACGTGCATGATCCCGTCGTCCTCGAACTCCTCACCGTCGGCCACGAAGCCGTGCTTGGAGTACATGTCGACGAGATAGGTCTGCGCGTTCAACCGCACCGTCGCCGAGCCGACCTCGGCCAGCGCCGCCTGTAGCAACCGGGTCGTGTACCCGTGCCCACGAGCGGCCACGGCGGTACACAACCGTCCGATGCGGAACGACTTGACGCCGTTCTCGTGCTCTTCCAGCAGGCGCAGGGTGCAGATGACCTCCCCCTCGTCGTCGAGCCAGAAGTGCCGGGTCTCCGGCAGCAGGTCGAGTCCGTCCAACTCCGGGTAGGCGCACTTCTGCTCGACGACAAAGACTTCGACGCGAAGTTTCAACAGCTGATACAGGGTCGCCGTATCGAGATCCTGCGCCCATGACCGTTTGAGAGCAACCGTTGACATCATCGCGCCTTGCTATCACACCTACGGCGTCAGCGCGACCCCTGCATGCCTCGGCGTGTTCGCGTTCGCGAGGTTCAGCGACTTGTTCGTCCAGTCCCAGATCTCGTGGAACAGGGCTTTGTCCTCGGAGAGCTTCACGCCGAGCGACGGGATCATCTCGCGCAGGCGCGGGGTCCAGTCGGCGTACTGGCCCGGGAAGCAGCGCTGCAGCACGTCGAGCATGGCGGTGACGCAGGTGGAGGCGCCCGGCGAGGCGCCGAGCAGACCCGCGATGGAGCCGTCCTTGGCGGCGATCACGGCGGTGCCGAGTTCCAGCACGCCGCCGATGCCCTTGCGGCGGATGATCTGCACGCGCTGGCCCGCGGTGATGAGCTCCCAGTCGCGGCCGTCGGCCCGCGGGATGAACTCCTCCATGGTGTAGACCTTGCCGGACTGCGACTTGAGCAGCTCGGAGACCAGGTACTTGACCAGCGACAGCTCGGTGACGCCGACGCCGAGCATGGGCGCGAGGTTACCGGCACGGATGGACTTGAACAGGTCGGTGTTGCTGCCGTCCTTGAGGAACTTCGGGGTCCAGCCCGCGTACGGGCCGAACAGCAGGCCCGGCTTGCCGTTGATGACGCGAGTGTCCAAGTGCGGCACGGACATCGGCGGGGCGCCGACGGCGGCCTTGCCGTACACCTTGGCCTCGTGCTTGTTGATCAGGTCCGGGTTGGTGCAGCGCAGGAACTGGCCGCTGACCGGGAAGCCCGCGAAGCCCGCGATCTCCTTGATGCCGGACTTCTGCAGCAGCGGCAGTGCGCCGCCGCCCGCGCCGACGAAGACGAACTTGGCCTCGACCGTGCGGGTCTGGCGGGTGCGCAGGTTGCGGACCCGGATCTTCCAGCTGCCGTCGGACTGCTTGCTCAGGTCGCGCACCTCGTGGCCGAAGGCCAGGTTGGCGCCGGTGGCGCCGAGGTAGGCGAGCAGTTCCTTGGTGAGCGAACCGAAGTCGATGTCGGTGCCGCCGTCGGTCCAGTTCAGCGCGATCGGGTCGGAGAAGTCGCGGCCCTTGGCCATCAGCGGCAGCCTGCGCGCGAACTCGTCGGGGCTGTCGATGTACTCCATGCCCTCGAACAGCGGGTGCGGCGCCAGCGCCTCGTAGCGCTTACGCAGGTACTGCACGTCGTCGGCGCCGTGCACGAAGCTGACGTGCGGGATCGGGTTGATGAAGCGCGACGGGTCGCCGAGGACACCGTTCTCCACCGCGTAGGCCCAGAACTGGCGCGACACCTGGAAGCGCTCGTTGATGTCGATGGCCTTGGTCACGTCGACCGAGCCGTCGGCGTTCTGCGGGCTGTAGTTCAGCTCGCACAGGGCCGAGTGTCCGGTGCCCGCGTTGTTCCAGGGATCGCTGCTCTCCGCCGCCGCGGCGTCCAGCCGCTCGAACAACGAGATCGACCATTCCGGCTGCAGCTGGCGAAGCAGCGCACCGAGGGTGGCACTCATGATCCCGGCACCGATGAGTACTACATCGGTCTTTTCAGTCATGGCAGCGTTCGGCACGGGTAGATCGACTTCCTTGTCACTTCTGGCGCGGCCACCGGCACGGTGGTCTGCCTGGGCACGGGCGCTATGCGGTTGTTGCGACGGGCGCAGGTATTCGTTTCGAGCCTGGCGTGACTCGGCGGTCGATAAGGTTACCCGCCGTTCACCTATCGCCAATTGTGCACCTCGCGACGTCGCATTCCAGCAACGAACCCGGTGAATGTGACATAGATACCTCCCCCGCTCCAGGTCGCGAGCGATCTTCTTTCCGGGCCGGACCTCGCCTACATTGGGTCTCGTGACGAACGAAACCTCGCTAGACGTGTCCGATATCACGGAGCGGACCGGAGGCAAGTGGCGGCCGGATGTCCTCGGAGCAGGGTACGAGCAGCGGTCCATCCCGCTGGGCGCCGACCCCGACGGCGAGGGCGACATCTCGGCAACCCTGGTGCGCTACCTCCCGGATTCCGGCGCGGCCGCCACCGAGGCCGCCGTGATCTACGTGCACGGCTTCACCGACTACTTCTTCCAGCAGCATCTCGCCGAGCACTTCGCCGCGCGCGGTCACCGCTTCTACGCCCTCGATCTGCGCAAGTGCGGCCGCTCGCTGCGCGACGGCCAGAGCCCGCACTACGTCACCGACCTGGCCTTCTACGACGAGGAGTTGAACGAGGCGCTGCGCATCGTCAAGGCGGAGGCCGGTGAGCAGGTACTGCTGGTCGCGCACTCCACCGGCGGCCTGATCCTGCCGCTGTGGCTGGACCGGCTGAACCGGACGGCGGGCGTCGCCGCTTCGGGCATCGTCGGGCTCGTGCTCAACAGCCCGTGGTTCGACCTGCAGGGTCCGTCCTACTACCGGACGATCGGCACGCCGATCATCGGCATGCTCGGCCGGTTCCGTTCCATGCTGGAGATGCCCAGCGGCGCGATCAGCACCTACGGCGACAGCCTGCACAAGAGCGCGGCGGGCGAGTGGGATTACAACCTGGACTGGAAGCCGCTGGCGGGTGCGCCGGTGCGCTTCGGCTGGCTGCGCGCGATCCGCCGCGGTCACTTCCGGCTGCATCAGGGCCTCGACATCGGGGTGCCCGCGCTGATCCTGCGTTCCCGGCTGACCAAGTTCCTGCGCGCGTACGGTCCGGCCGCCGACGTGGCCGACACGGTGCTCGACGTCAGGCAGATCCAGCGCTGGTCCGGCTGCCTCGGCGATCGCACCAACATCGTGCCGATCGAGGGCGCCCGCCACGACGTGTTCCTTTCCGCCGCCGAGCCGCGCGCCAAGGCCTTCGACGAGATGGACAACTGGCTGGACTGGCTGGCGGTGTACCGGCGCAAGGCCGAATCACCAGAGGCTGGTGCGTAGCACGATCTCGGTGGCCATTTCGTGGTCGGCTTCGGTGGCCACGTTGTCGACGTCGACCTGCACCACGCGGAATTCGCCGTAGACGAAGCGACCGGAGCCGTCGGCGACCGTCCGCGGCAACCGCTTGGTGACCAGCACGGTCACCGGGAGTTCCAGCGGACGGCAGCCGGGGTCGTCGACGGTGCCGTCGGCCGCGGGCGACGCGGGATGGCCGCGGTCGGCGACCACCAGGCTGATGAACCGCCCGAACGGGCCGGAGCAGGTCTGCCAGGCCACCGTGGCGCCCGCGCCGCGCGCCGCGACGTGCGCGTAGGGGACGCCGAGCTGGTCGAGAATCGCGTGCACCCCGGCCGAGTCGAGTCCTTCGACGGACTCCACGGCGAGGGTGCGCAGGTCGGAGGTGTGCAACCGCGCGGCGACCTGGTCGTATACGTCCACCGGATCGCCCGCGTCGGGCAAGAGCAATACCGTGTGCCGTGTTTCCGGGCCGTCGACCCGCACGGTCCAGGCCCGGTCACCGACCGTGATCCGCCGAGACTCCATGTCCGAGTACGCTACACCGCCGCTACTCACCCCCGCGGCGTGTCCGCCGCACCGCTCACACCATCAATCGCATCCCGGTGGTCGTCGCGGCCGCCGGGCTCAGGGTGACGGTGAGATCGCATCCCGCCTCCCGCCCCAGTTGTTCGACGAGCGCGTCCTCGAAGTCGGCGCCCTCGGCGCAGCGGCGCAGGGCTTGCCGGACGGTGTCGGCCCGCTCGATCACGATCTCGGCGGAGGCGAGCAGGCCGAGCACGATCTCGGTGACGGTCTCGGCGTCCAGCCCGTAGCGGCGGCGCAACACCCGGTGGATCTCGGCCAGCACGAGCACGGTGACGTAGCCGGGGTGGTTCTTGCTCAGCCCTTCGATGACCTGACCGGCCCGCTCCGCCTGATCGGGGTCGTCCTGCGCGAGGTAGCGGATCAGGATGTCGGCGTGCAGGCCGATCACGACGCGACTCCCCCGGTCTCCTCTCGGCCGAGCGGCACCGGCGCACCGGTCCAGCCGACGATTCCCTTGAGCGACTTGACAGTCCGGTTCTCCGGCACCAGTTCGTAGCTGCCCGAATCGGTCGGCACGAAGGCGACGACCACGCCGGTGCGCAGCCCGAGCGCCACGCGCACGTCGACCGGAATGGTGATCTGCCCCTTGCTCGTCACGGTCGCGGACACGACCTTTCCCCGCTCACCGATGGGTCTGCTGTCGATCGCCATACCCTGCACCTCATCCCGCTGGGCCATCGGCTCGGGCCGCGATCCCCTCCGAATCGCCTTACCCGCAACCGAATTCCTTACATGAAGGTAAGGCAGGCGAGAATTACGGTCAATGCCCGAAATCAGCGGCACGGACCGTGCCATCGAGCACCGGTGGGAGAGCTGTACGGTTCAGGACTCCTTGCGGGCGATGGCCGCCGAGATCTGGGCGACCAGCTGCCAGGGGCGGTCGGCGTCTGCTATCGCCTTGCCGTTGGTCAGGATGGCGCCGGAAAGGCCGCGGGCGGGATCGGCCCAGCCGTACTGGGTGGTCAGCCCGCTGCGGCCGAAATGGGTTTCGGTGTGGCGGCCGAACTTCGAGCGGCTCCCGCCGAGTTCGTAGCCCGCCACGCTGACCCGGCCCGCGATGCCGGGTATCCGCTTCGCGGGCCGCACCGCCGCGTTCAGGGTTTCCGGCCGCATGATCCGCACGCCATCGAGTTCTCCTCCGCGCGCGAGGATTTCGTAGAAGCGCGACAGTTCGTAGGCGGTGGTGACGAGATTGCCCGACGGCAGTTCCGCGGTGAGGAAGGCGCGGGTCGCCTCGTCGGTCATCGCCGCGCCCATGCCGCCGCCGAGCGCCTTGCGCGCCAGAAACTTCCACGCCCGCGACGGACCAGGACCGACCGGCACGCTCGGCACCACTCGATCGACCTCCTCGGGTCGCACGCCGAAGTTGGTCCAGCGGAAGCCCAGCGGCGCGAGCACCTGCTCGTGCAGATGCTCCCGCATCCGCTTCCCCGTCGCCCGCTGCACCAGCAGTCGCTGGATCAAGCCGCTGGTCAGCGCGTGATAGACGCGGAAACGACCGGGCGCCCAGCTGGGTCGCAGATCGGCCAGCGCCCGCACCGCCAGCTCCTCGTCGACCACCAGCTGGTACCCCCGATACGGCGGCGTCACGAACGGCACGCCCGCCGAATGCGACAGCACGTCACCGATCGTGATCCGCTGTTTGCCATTGGCGGCGAATTCCGGAATGTATTCGCACACTGGGTCGTTCAGCGCGAACGCGCCCTGCTCGACCAGCATGGCCAGCAGTGCCGCCGAGACTCCCTTGGCGGTGGAGAACCCGCAGAACGGCAGGTCCGGCGTGGCGAGCACCCGCGCGACCTCCGGCCCATCGCCCGGCCGGTTGCCCCACCCGTGCCCGATCGCCCGGTTCAGGACGATCTTCCCGTTCCGTCGCAGGCACACCTGAATCGCCGGCGTGGTCCCCAGCCGATACCAGTCGCGCACCGATTCCCACACCGCGGCGATCGCGGCGCGGCTCACCCCGGCATCGGCCGGATCGTCTTCGGGCCCGGCGGTCGTCACCGAATCCAGATCGGCGGCAACCGTCACCAACAAGCCAGCAGGCGCATTCACCCTGCCCAGCGTAGCGATGTCCGGTGCGGCCGCGATGGACCATACGAGCGTGCGATGGCACGGTCGCGACAGAATCGAGGGGACAATGAACCACAGGGTTCGACTGGCCGCGCTGGTCGCCGCGGCGGCAGCGCTGACAGCAGGCTGCGGGAGCGACGATTCGACGCAGCCGACACCGACTTCGCAGCGGACGACTGCGGTGGCCGCGCCGACATCCGCGCCCGGGGGGACGTCGGCGCCCGCGGGGCCCCGGCAACCCGCCCCAGACGATGCGGCCCCGCCCTCCGTCGCCGCGCCGGGGACGAACCAGCCGCAGCCCGTGACCCCTACGGCGCCGCAGCCCAGCCCGTCCACCCCTGGCACCGTCACCGCGCCGGACAACGGCATCGGCGGCCCCGGCCGCTGCGTCGACCCCGCGTCGCCGGGCGTGCGCAGCGCGCTGGCCGGACTGGGCGAGGGCTGGGTGGCGGACCGCGCCTCGACCGACCAGCCGGGCAGCTGCGGACAGCTGCTCTGGGTGCGCGCCGTGGGCGGGGTATCCGCGGGCGCGCCCATCCACGTGCTGTTCTTCCACGACGGAAAGTACCTGGGCACAGCCACTTTCGAGCCCTACGCGTTCACGCACGTGGCAGGCTCGAACGGCGACTCGGTCACCGTGCAGTACAAGTGGCTGGTCGCCGACGAGCCGTTCGCCGCGCCGCAGGGCGGTCCCGTGTCGATTACCTACACATGGACCGGCTCGGGGGTCGCCATGAGCGAGCCGCTGCCGGAGGAGGTCACCCATCCGCACCGTTAGCGGCCGTCGCTAGGCCCTGTCTCGAGGTCCGGCGGGATGCCTCCGTGGATCGGATCGTCGCCTGGCAAGGCGGAGGAGGAGCCACCTAGGGCTGGTACTGGACGTCCGGCGCGAGGAGATCCGAACGGAGCGTCGGCATGCCCTCCGGCACGCCCTCGGTGATTCGCGTTGCCAGCAGGTTCGTGTCGAGATGGCGCTCCATCAGGTCCGCGAGCAGGTCGAGTTGGGCGGCGCGCACGGCGGAGACCGAAGTACCTTCGGCGACGCGGAAACCCGTGCGCCGCGCGTGCCGCGCGACCTCGCGCAACCAGGCGCGCCGGAAGTCGTCGGACTCCATCAGCCCGTGCAGGTGCGTTCCCCAGACAGCGCCGCGCACGCTGCCTTCCGGCTCGCCCGCCGCGTCGAGCCAGGCCGAGTCACCGCTGCGCGTCACACGTCCGTGGTGGATTTCGTAGCCGTGCAACGGGATACCCGCGGTGCCGAGCGGCTCGGCTGGGTCCGGCCCCGGCGCGCCGCGACCATCAGTGCGGCGCAGCACCTTCGGCTCGGCGAACTCGACGTCCAAGTCGAGCAGACCGAGTCCGTCGATCGCGCCCGCCGCCGATTCCACGTCGTCGACGATGCGGCGGCCCAGCATCTGATAGCCGCCGCAGATGCCGAGGATGGGCTTGCCAGCCGCGGCGCGGTCGGCCAGCGCGGCGGCGATTCCGCTGCGGCGCAACCATTCCAGATCCGACACCGTCGACTTGCTGCCCGGCAGCACCACCAGGTCGGCGTCGGCCAGCCGGGAGGGATCGCGCACCCAGCGCACCGCGATGCCGGGCTCGCAGGCCAGCGCCTCGACGTCGGTGGAGTTCGAGATGCGCGGCAGCCGGACGGCCGCGACCGTCAGCCATTCCGTTCCCGCGGGTGCGGCCGGGCGACCGACCGGGGCGTCGGCGATCGTGCCGAGCGAATCCTCGGCGTCGATCCACAGATCCTCGGCGAACGGCACGACGCCGAGGGTGGGCCGCCCGGTCAGCTCGGTGAGCCGATCAAGGCCCGGCCGCAGCAGCTCGACGTCGCCGCGAAACTTGTTGATCACGAATCCCGAAACGAGCTGCTGGTCAGCGGGTTCCAGGACGGCGAGGGTGCCGAACAGATGCGCGAGCACCCCACCGCGATCGATGTCGCCGACGACGAGCACCGGCAGCCGCGCGGCCTCGGCCAGACCCATATTGGCCAGATCGGTGGCGCGCAGGTTGATCTCGGCGGGCGATCCGGCGCCTTCGCAGATGACCACGTCGAATTCGGCTCGCAGCGCGGCGAGTTCGGCGGCGACGACCGCGCGGAGCTCCTGCCGGTGTCGGAAATAGTCCGCGGCGCCGACGGTGCCGACGGCCTTGCCGCGCACCACGAGCTGCGAGCGGCGGTCGCTGCCCGGCTTCAGCAGGACCGGGTTGAAGCGCACGCTCGGCTCCAGACCGCAGGCGCGCGCCTGCAAGGCCTGAGCGCGCCCGATCTCGCCGCCGTCCAGCGTGACGACGGAGTTGTTGGACATGTTCTGCGCCTTGAACGGCGCCACCCGCACGCCCTTCCTGGCCAGCATGCGGCAGATGCCAGCCACCACAACGCTTTTCCCGGCGTCGGAGGTGGTGCCCGCGATCAGCAGCGCGCCCCTCATCGCGACCGCTCCGAAGCTCGGCCGGATCGGGCGCCGCCGCGCGCGGCGCTCACGGCAGGGTGAGGATGTCCGCGCCGGTCTCGGTGACGACCAGGGTGTGCTCGAACTGGGCGGTCCACTTGCGGTCCGTGGTGACCACGGTCCAGCCGTCGTCCCAGATCTCGTAGTCGATGCCGCCGAGGTTGATCATCGGCTCGATGGTGAAGGTCATGCCCGGCTCGATGATCGATTCCACGGCGGGCTGGTCGTAGTGCAGGATCACCAGGCCGCTGTGGAAGGTGGGGCCGACGCCGTGGCCGGTGAAGTCGCGCACCACACCGTAACCGAACCGGTTGGCGTAGGACTCGATGACGCGGCCGATCACATTGAGCGCCCGGCCGGGGCGGACCGCCTTGATGGCCCGCATGGTGGCCTCCTCGGTCCGCTCCACCAGCAGCCGGACCTCCTCGGCCACGTCGCCCGCGAGGAAGGTCTTGTTGGTGTCGCCGTGCACGCCGTCGATGTAGGCGGTGACGTCGATATTGACGATGTCGCCGTCCTCGATGACGGTGGAGTCCGGAATGCCGTGGCAGATCACCTCGTTCAGCGAGGTGCAGCAGGACTTCGGAAAGCCCTTGTAGCCCAGCGTCGACGGGTAGGCGCCGTGGTCGCAGAGGAACTCGTGGGCGATGCGGTCCAGTTCGTCGGTGGTGACGCCGGGCGCGACAGCCTTACCGGCCTCTTCGAGCGCCTGCGCCGCGATCGTGCCCGCGATGCGCATCTTCTCGATGGTCTCCGGTGTCTGCACCCAGGGCTCGCGCCCCTCGTTGACGGTCTTCTTCCACGCGTACTCCGGTCGCTCGATGGAGCGCGGCACCTCGCGGGTGGGCGAGAGCGTGCCGGGAACGAGTGGCTTACGGGTACGCACGGACATGGGACAAGAGTATCTGGACCCGGCCGGTGGCACCCGCCCGCCCGCGCCGGGGCGGAATAGAGCCGGACCGCAGTCCGTTAACCCTGGCACAGTAACTACGCACCGACGGGACTCGAACTGTGGAACTGGGACTGACGACGTTCGCCGAGCTGTATCCGGTCGGCGACCGGCCCGCGCCGAGCGCCGGGCAGCGCCTGCGCGAGGTGGTCGAGGAGGCAGTGACGACCGAGCGCGCGGGCCTGGACGTGTACGGCGTCGGCGAACACCACCGCGCGGACTTCGCCGCGTCGGCGCCCGCCGTGGTGCTGGCGGCGATCGCGGCGCGCACCGAGCGCATCCAGCTGACCAGCGCGGTCACCGTGCTCAGCTCCGACGACCCGGTCCGCGTGTACCAGGACTTCGCGACGCTGGACGGCCTGTCGAGCGGGCGCGCCGAGCTGATGGCCGGGCGCGGTTCGTTCACCGAGTCGTTCCCGCTGTTCGGCTACGACCTGGGCGATTACGACGAGCTGTTCGAGGAGAAGCTGGCGCTGCTGCTGCGGCTGCGCGAGGACGCGCCGGTCACCTGGTCCGGGAAGTTCCGCGCACCGCTGCGCGACGCGGTGGCCTATCCGCGCACCGACGACCGTCCACTTCCGGTATGGATCGCCGTCGGCGGCAGCCCGGAGTCGGTGATCCGCGCCGGGCTGCTCGGCCTACCGCTGGCGCTGGCGATCATCGGCGGCCAGCCCGCGCGCTTCCGGCCGCTGGTCGACCTGTATCACCGCGCGCTGACGGAGGGCGGGCACGAGCGGCAGCCGGTCGCGGTGCACGCGCACGGCTACGTGGCCGACACCGACGAGCAGGCCGTCGCCGACTTCTACCAGCCGTACGCGCTGGCCATGAGCACCATCGGCCGCGAGCGCGGCTGGGGCCCGATGACCCGCGAACACTTCGACGCCTCCCGCTCGCAGAGCGGCTCGTTGTTCGTCGGCACGCCGGACTATGTCGCCGAGAAGATCGCCGCGGTGCGCGACACGCTCGGCCTGGACCGGTTCATGCTGCACACCAGCGTCGGCACGCTGCCGCACGAAAAAGTGCTGCACAACATCGATCTGCTCGGCGCGAAGGTGGCCCCGCAGATCCGGTGAGCTACTCCGACAGTCGCGCCTCGAACGCGATCCGGTCGCCACGGTACAGGGCGCGCACCCGTTCGATCGGAGCTCCGTCGTCGTCGACGCTGCGCCGGTGCAGCAACAGCAGCGGCAGCGCCGTGGTGCATTCGAGCAGCGCAGCCTCGCGCGGAGAGGCCAGCACCGTCTCGATGCGTTCGGTGGCGGCGCCGAATTCCACGCCCGAGGCGCGCACCGCGGCGTAGAGCGAGGTCGTCGGGTCGTAGTGGTCGCGAAGGCCGGCGAAGCGCGTCAGCGGCAGGAAGGTGCTCTCCAGTCCGATGCGCTCGCCGTCGGCGAGCAGCACCCGCTCCAGGTGCATGACGGGCGTGCCCGCGGTCAGCCCGAGATCACGGGCGGTGTCCGCGTCGGCGGGGACGTCCTCCCAGGTGACCAGGATGCGGCCGGGCACCCGGCCCAGGCTCAGCGCGCCCTCGGTGTAGGAGCGCAGCGACAACGGCTGCACCATCTTCGGCCGCGAGACCACCGTCCCCCGGCCCTGCCGCCGAATCCGGCCCTCCACCAAGAGATCTCGCAACGCCTGCCGGACGGTCTCGCGGGCGACTTCGAACCGCACGGCCAGTTCGCGCTCCGAGGGCACGGGATCGCCCTCGTCCAGCTCGCCGATCATCCCCTCCAGCTCGGTGCGCACCCGATACGACTTCGGCAAGCGCTCCGGGATGGCCAATTCGGCGCTCCTGCCGAACGTCTCGCCGCGCCTGCCGCGCGTCACCTCCGTTGCTTCCATGCCCGACAGCCTACCCGCAATTGGTCTATACCAATTGTTAACCCGGCGTTCGCGCGGGGAACACCCATCGGTCTAGACCATTGCTCACCATGGGTCCCATGCGAGTGGTCATCATCGGAGGTGGAATTCTCGGCACCGCCCACGCCTGGGCCGCGATCCGTCGCGGGCACGAGGTCGTGCAGCTGGAGCGCGAGCCCGAGGCACGCGGCGCGACGGTGCGCAATTTCGGCCTGGTGTGGGTGTCCGGGCGGTCGGCGGCGGAGCTCGACCTGACCCTGCGTTCGCGCGAGCTCTGGGAGGAGATCGGCGGCAAGGTCCCCGGCGTCGGCTTCCGCCCGGCCGGATCCATCACGCTGGTGCGCACCCCCGAGGAACTGGCGGTGGCGGCCGCCGCGGCGGCGAGCGACAGCGCCGAGGCGCGCGGCTTCGACCTGCTGGAGCCCGAGCGGGTGCGCGCGATCAACCCGGCGCTGCGTGGCAAGTACCTCGCCGGTCTGCACTGCGCGACCGACGCCGCGGTCGAGTCGCGCCAGGCGCTGCCCGCGCTGCGCGCCTACCTCACGGCGACCGGCCGCTACACCTTCCACGACGCCACCGAAGCCCGGTCGGTCACCGACACCGGCTCCGGCACAACGGTTCTCGACGACCGAGGCCGCGCCTTCACCGCCGACCTGGCGCTGGTCTGCCCCGGCGCCGCGCACACCGGGCTGACCAGGGAGCTGGTCGGCACGATCCCCGTGCGCCGGGTTCGGCTCCAGATGATGCAGACCGCGCCGCTGGGCGAGCCGCTGACCACGGCGATCGCCGACGGCGACAGCTTCCGCTACTACCCCGGCTTCGCGGGACCCGAGGTGGACGCGCTCGAACGCGAGCAGTCCCAGACCGCCACCGCGGCCGAGCACAAGATGCAGCTGCTGTGCGTGCAGCGCCTGCACGGCGGCCTCACCATCGGCGACACCCACGAATACACCGAACCGTTCGCCTTCGACGTGGACGAGGCGCCCTACGAACACCTCACCTCCGTCACCGAGGAACTGCTCGGCCGCAAACTGCCGCCGATCGTGCGCCGCTGGGCCGGGGTGTACAGCCAAAGCGTCGACCCGGCCGCGATCGTCACCCGCGCCAAGGCCGACAAGCACGTCTGGGTGATCACCGGCCCCGGCGGCCGCGGCATGACGCTCGGCCCCGTACTCGGCGAGGACACCGCCGACCTGCTCGGACTCTGAGAGGAGCCATCATGCCGCACAACCCGATCGACCTCGCCGTCCTGGACATGGCAGGCACCACCGTGGCCGACGGCGGTCTGGTGCTGCGCGCCTTCGACGTGGCCGCGACCGCCGCGGGACTGGAAACCGAAGGGCCGCAGCGAGAACGGGCCCGGCAGTACGTGCTGGACACCATGGGCCAGTCCAAGATCGCCGTGTTCCGCGCGCTGCTCGGCGACGAGGACCGCGCGCAGACCGCCAACCACGCCTTCGAGGCCGCCTACGACGACCTGATCGACGAGGTCGACATCGCGCCGATTCCCGGTGCGGCCGAGGCCATCTCGGCGTTGCGGGCGGCGGGCGTACGGGTGGCGCTCACCACGGGCTTCAGCCGGGAGACCCAGGACCGGCTGCTCGACGCGCTCGGCTGGCGTGACATCGCCGACCTCACGCTGGCGCCCTCCGACGCCGGTCGCGGCCGCCCTTACCCCGACCTGGTCCTCACCGCGCTGCTGCGCCTGCGCATCGACGCCGTCGATCGCGTCGCTGTACTCGGCGACACCACCAGCGATATCGCCGCGGGCCTAGCCGCGGGCTCGCGCATCGTCGCGGGCGCGTTGACCGGCACGCACGACGAACCGCGGCTGCGCGCCGCGGGCGCCACCCACGTGCTGCCCTCAGTGGCCGAATTCGCCGAGCTGATCCGCGCCGAGCGCGCCTGAGTCCCGTCCCTCCGACAATTCGACACCCCAAGCGAAAGTTGCTCCCATCGTGCGTACTTCCCCCACGCGCCTGTCCCGCATCCTGACCAGGACCGCCGTGCTCGTCGTCGCCGCCACCGCGGTCGCCGCCACCGCGGCCTGCGGCGGCACGGGCTCCGGCGGCTCCGGCGGGCAGACGGTCACCGTCTACTCCGCCGACGGCCTCGACGCCTGGTACAGGACTCGATTCGACAAGTTCCGCGCCGAGACCGGCATCGCGGTCGACGTCGTCGCGGCGGGCTCCGGCGAGGTGGTCAACCGCCTCGAGAAGGAGCAGTCCAATCCGCAGGCCGACATCGTGGTCACCCTGCCTCCGTTCATCCAGAAGGCCGACGCCGCAGGGCTTTTGCAGCCACTGGGCGTGGACACCTCGGCCTTTCCCGCCACCGAGAAAGACCCGAACGGCAGGTTCGTCAGCCTCGCGGGCAACTATCTGAACTTCATCGCGAACAACTCCGTCGACGCCTCGAAGCTCACCTGGGAAGACCTGCTGAAGCCGGAATACCGAGGCAAGCTCCAGTATTCGACGCCGGGCCAGGCAGGTGACGGCACCGCCGTGCTGATCCTGCTGCAACAGCTGCGCGGCAAGGACGGCGCGCTCGACTACCTGAAGCGGTTGCAGGTCAACAACGTCGGCCCTTCGGCCTCCACCGGCAAGCTGCAGCCCAAGGTCGACAAGGGCGAGCTGCTGATCGCCAACGGCGACGTCCAGATGAACACGGAGTCGATCACCTCGAAGGGCTCCAAGTTCGGCATCTTCTTCCCCGCTTCGGCCGACGGTGCCAGGCACACCGTCGCGCTGCCCTATTTCATGGGATTGGCCAAGGGCGCCCCGCACGCCGACGCCGCCAGGAAGCTGATGGACTACCTGCTGAGCAAGGAGGTGCAGCAGACGCTCGGCCCGGACGCGTTCGCGGTCTCGGCCCGCACCGATCTGACCGGCGCGCCCGCCACCGGCTCCGGCACGACCCCGGCCGCACTACTGCACGGCGTCCAGGTCGTGCGTCCCGACTGGACCCAGGTCCTCGCCGGCCTGAACGACGACGTGGCCGCCTACGAGAAGGTCATCGGAGGCTGACATGACCCCCGGCGACACGCTCACCGAATCGTCCACCGCCACCGGGACGGCACGGACCGCCACCGACGGCGAACCCGCCATCGTGTTCGACCGAGTCGGCGTGCGGTACGGCTCCGGCCGCAAGACCACCGTCGCACTGGCCGATTTCAGCTTGCGCGTCGCCGCGGGCGAGACCGTCGCCCTGCTCGGCCCGAGCGGGTCGGGCAAGTCGACCGCGCTCGAGGTGCTGGCCGGATTCGTCCGGCCGACCTCGGGCGCGGTCCGGCTGGCCGGGCGCGACGTCACGCAGCTGTCCCCGGCCAAACGCGGCATCGGCGTCGTGGTGCAGTCCTACGCGCTGTTCCCCCACATGACCGTGTACGGCAATGTGGCCTTCGGGCTGAAGGCGCATCGCGTGCCACGCAACGCCCTCGCGGACCGGGTGAGCGAGGCACTGACCATGGTGGGCATGGCCGACTACGCCAAGCGGCTGCCGCGCGAACTGTCCGGCGGCCAGCAGCAGCGCGTGGCGATCGCCAGGGCGCTCGCCATCCGGCCCCCGGTGCTGTTGCTCGACGAACCGCTGGCCGCGCTCGACGCCCAGCTGCGCCAGTCCATGCTCGGCGAGTTGCGGCAGCTGCGAGAGGCGTTGCCGGACACCGCCATGCTGTATGTCACGCACGATCAGACCGAGGCGTTGGCCCTCGCCGATCGGATCGCTGTCATGCGCGACGCCCGGCTGGTCGACGTGGACACCGTCGAGAACCTCTGGCAACGGCCACCCAGCGATTTCACCGCCGCTTTCCTCGGCGGAGCGAATCTGTTGGCGTGCACCGTGAATCGGGTATCCGGGGGCACCGCGCTGGTCACCGCGGGCACGCACACGCTGCGCGCCCATGCGCCGGAGCCGGGCATCGGCAGCCTCCCTTGGGACCCGGATTCGGCCGCGCTGCTGTGCATCCGGCCGCACACGGTAACACTCACGACGGCGGCGGAGCGAAACGCATTGCGCGGCACGGTGATCACGAGCATATGGCGCGGCGCGTCGACGCGGCTGGAGGTCGACGTGGACGGATTGCCCGATCCGCTCGCCGTGGACGTACCCGGACATGCGACCGCGACACCCGGATCGGCGGTCGGCGTGCGATTCCCCGACCCGGCGGGCGTGCTCGTCCCGCGCCGGGTCGGTATCGAACCACCCACCACCACAGCGCCTTCCGATGGAAACGGAGCGCGGGCATGAGGGGTCCCGCGCTCGCGCCCCGCCGAACGGCCGCGCGAGGAGGAACGCGATGAGCGCGACACTGCTGGATCGCCCCGCGGCCAGTGCCGAACCCGACGCACCCGACACCCGGCGGCGGACCCGGCGCGCGGTACTCTGGACGCTGCCGCCGGTGCTCGTGGTGCTCCTCGTCGCCGGATACCCGATCCTGCGGGTGCTCACCGAGTCGACGGTCACCCCGGACGGGCGCGGGACCGAGGTGTGGTCCTCGGTCCTGGGTTCGGACTCGTTCCGAAACGCGTTGTGGCGCACCGTTTCCATCGCATTCACCTCGACAGCCGGGTGTCTCGTGCTCGGCGCGTTCCTCGCCGTCGTGCTGGCGTCCGTCCCGTTCCCGGGCTCGGCGCTGGTCGGCAGGCTGATCGACACCGTGCTGACCCTGCCGTCGTTCCTCGTGACGCTCGCGTTCACGTTCCTGTACGGCACGGCGGGCGCGGTCAACGCGCTGCTCGCCGACCTCACCGGCCGTGACACTCCCGCGCTGAACTTCCTGCACACCCCGCTCGGCGTGATCGCCGCGGAGATCACCTTCTTCACGCCGTTCGTGGTGCGGCCACTGCTCGCCGCCTTCGCCCAGCTACCCCGCGAACAGCTCGACGTGGCGGCCAGTCTCGGCGCCTCGCCGTGGCGGGTACTGCGCCAGATCGTGCTCCCGGAGGCGTGGCCCGCCATGGTCGCCGGCGGCAGTCTCGTTCTGTTGCTGACGCTCAACGAATTCGGCATCGTGCTGTTCACCGGCGCCAAGGGCGTGCTCACGCTGCCCGCGCTGATCTACACCCGCGGCATCGTGACCTTCGACCTGCCCGGCGCCGCGGTGCTCGCCTCGGTGCAGGTCGCGCTGTCGCTCACGCTCTACGCCGCCTACCGCTTCGTCTTCGCGCGCATGACCGCGCGGAAAGGACAGTGACCATGCTGGTGTGGACCCGAACCGGCCGCGCCGCGGTACTGGCGGTGTTCGGTCTGGTCGTCACGATCGTTTTCGTCGCCCCGATCGCCACCGTCGTCGCGGCATCGCTGGCCGGTAGCTGGACCGGTCCGCTCCCTTCGGATCTCGGCCTGGCCAACTTCCGGGAGGCGCTGTCGGGCGACGAGGCGGCCAGCCTGTCGGTGAGCTTGCAGACGGCGCTGCTGGCGGGCGCGGGCGCGCTCGTCGTCGGCACCTGGGCCGCGCTGGCCGCCAGGGAGACGCCGACCTGGTGCCGCAGGCTGACCGACGCCGTGTTCCACCTGCCCGTCGCGGTGCCCTCGGTCGCCATCGGCCTCGGCGTGCTCGTCGCCTTCAACGAACGCCCGCTGCTGCTCGGCGGTTCCCGGTGGATCGTCATCCTGGCGCACGCGGTACTGGTGCTCGCCTATGCCTTCAGCGCGGCATCGGCCGCCCTCGACCGGCTCGATCCTGCCTACCGGCAGGCCGCCGAATCCCTTGGCGCGGGACCTGTCCGGGTGCTCTGCCGGGTGACGCTGCCGTTGCTGCTGCCCGCGCTCGGCGCGGCGGCGGGGTTGGCGATCGCGCTGTCGATGGGTGAAGTCGGCGCGACCATCATGGTCTATCCGGCCACCTGGCGCACGCTGCCGGTCACCATCTTCGGGCAGACCGATCGCGGGGACGTGTTCGACGCGGCGGCCGGTACCACGCTGCTGGTGCTGGTCACCTTGGTGGCGCTGGTGCTGCTCGGCAGGCTGAAAGGCCGTGCGGCGCTGCGTTGATGCGTTCGGAGCGCTGTGTCGAGCGCGCCTGGGCGCTGTGCTGACTGTGCACGGGGCCCTGCGCTTAGCCTGCTCTAGGCGCGGCGGTGCGTGCTCTAGGCGCGGCGGTCCGTGCTCGAGGCTCGGTGCCGTACTGAAAGCAGCTGCGCTGTATTGGAAGCAGCTGGGCGAGGTCTCGACCGCTGTGGTGAGGGCGCTCGGGACGGTGCGACGAGCGCACTGCCGCATAGGATCACAGGGTGTCGCTGCTCCCCTTGATCTTCACCGCGGGCTGGGCCAGCGGTATCAACGCCTACGCCGTGGTGCTGCTGCTCGGGTTGTTCGGCATCACCGGACTTTCCGACGACGTGCCGGAGGGTCTGCAACGCACCGACGTGCTCGTCGCCGCGGCGGTGCTGTTCCTCGTCGAGGCGGTGGCCGACAAAATCCCCTACCTCGACACGTTCTGGGACACGCTGCACACCGTGGTGCGTCCGGCCGCGGGCGCCGTGGTGGCGGCGCTCCTCGCGGGTTCCGATGATTCGCTGCCGCAGCTGGCCGCGGCGGCGGTGGGCGGCACCGCCGCGCTGGTCAGTCACCTCGTCAAGGCCGGCCTCCGGATGGCGATCAACACCTCGCCGGAACCTGCCAGCAATATCGTGACCAGCACGCTGGAGGATCTCGGTGTTGCGGGCGTCATCACGCTCGCGATCTTCCATCCGATGGCCGCGGCCATGATCGCGGGAACGTTCCTGCTGATCGGCCTGACCCTGATCGTTGTGCTGGCCGGCCGGATTCGCCGCTTTCGACGTCGTCGGCGGGAACGGCGCCGAGCCCGCCTGCCGGCCGCGCAACCTGGCTGAGCCGAGCAAGCTGTGCGAACTCGTACCGAGTTCTACTCGGTCGGTAACTGGCTGAGCCGCGCGAGCTTCGCGAATTCCCGCCCGGCCCCACTCGATCGGGCAATCCGGATGAGCCGCACTGGCTTTGCGAATTCGTGCCAGGCCCGGCTCGGCCGAGCAACCATCGGGCGTGCCGCGCCAGTCGACCACGCGGCACGCCGGGCGGGGCGCCCCGTTGCGCCCGCCGTCACTACGGGCGGCGACGTTCGCGTCCGGGCGGACGCACTGGTCGGATGACATTCCGCCCGGGGACGTCGCCGTCGTGGCGGTGGCGCGGTACCCCGCCGGGCCGCCGGGAGCAGCTACTGCCCTGGCAGTCGACGGCGGCCTCCGGCCACGTCGGTTACCAGATCAGTGTAGCCGTCGACGAGTTCTGCCAAGTGGTACCAGTGTTTATGGGTGTTGTCACTGCGCGGCCCGTCGGCGTCGATCGCCTGGTTCGCTTTCACCCAGCTGCGCGCCATGCGGTCGACCACGGCGCCGAGGCTCTCGGTGTGCAGCGAGGCGCCGTTGCGGTGCTGCGGCACCTCCTGCGCGATCCAGTCGTTGATGTCGTCGACGAGTTCGCTACGTCGACAATCGATTTCGGCGACCAGGTAGGCGTCACGCACTTCCGCGCGCCGAGCGTGCAGCTCGGCGAGCGCATGCGCGGACCGTAACAGCTCGCGATCCTGGAAACGCCGTCCCTGAAACGCACACAGAATTTGCGGAGCCGTCGGCAGCACCCCCACCGTCGGCGCGCTCATGCCTTCGCCTCACTGACGCTCGGCTCCGGCATGTGCGATGCGCGCTGGCACAGGATTCGCTCACTGTGTTCGCTCATCGCCACACCCCTGATTCACCCGACACCAACCCTTTATGTACCAACATCATTGGCTCTCGATTCGGTAATCCCGGTCATCGGATCGGTTGTTCACACCTAGGCTAGCTGGATCATGCTCTTACAGATGCAAGAACACAATATTGCGTTCTCTTTGCTGCATCTGTTGGGTTCTTGCGGCGTTCTGCTGACCAGTCCTGCGCCTTCGTGACCTCGACGGCGCTGTTCGGAGAGGCGGAACAGCATGCGTAAGGGGACTTTCCAACCGCTGGTGCCACCTTCGGCAAACCCTCGGCAGAGTGTCTCGACGGCGCGCTCGCCCCTACCGCTTCCACTCGTCAAGTCCCATTCCACGCCGACGCGTCCTCGGACTGCCGCGCTGGAGGTTCGACCGATCGATGTCCGGGGCCGATTGGTGGCACAACACGTTCTGGCGGTGCTGGGTTGGGACGCCGAGACAGCACTGGATTGGCGGTTCGAGTCAGGGTGGATCGCGATCGTTCGGTCGGCGACTTCCCGGATTCGCCTGACTGATAGACGGCTGTGGCTGCCGGCCCAGGCGCGCTGTCGTCTTGGACTTGTCGCGAGGGACCGAGTAGCGCTGTTCGCCGATGTCGACGCCCAGCAATTGGCTATCTACCCCGCCGTCGTTCTGGAAGACCTGTTGCGATCGCACTCGAGGGCGGAAAGGACCGCTGAATGACGAGCACACGAACGCGCGCATCGGAAGCCGACATCGCCGCCGCTGCAGCGATTCTCGAACGCTTGAACGTCACCACCGACGATCTGATGGCCACCGTATCCAGGCCCACCGTCGTCGTGCCGACCTTCGCCGAGTACGCACCACGCGTGTATGCGGCGATGCCACCGACCCGCACCCGCGAAAACTACCGCTCCTACTGGAACAAGATCGCCGCCCTGTGGCCGGACCGACGTCTCGACGAACCCACGACCAGCGAACTCGCCGCACTGGTCAACCAGATTCGTCAGCAGCGAGCTATCCGACGTAGCGACCGCGGAGGAAAAGGGGTTGCCCGCGCGGCGGTCGACGCACTGCGTTGCCTATACCGGCACGCGGTCCGCGACCGGCTCATCGACGCCGCAAGCAACCCCACCACCGAACTCGACCGCAGCGCACCACCACGTCCCCACCGCCGAGCATTGCCCGACACCCTGCTCACCGACATCTATCGCGTCACCGCCGACGGTCCCGACCCCGAGCTTCACCAAGTACTGATCCGCTTGCACATAGAAACCGCATGCCGACGCGGCGGCGCGCTGGCCCTGCGGCCACAGGACCTCGACCCCACCGAGTGCTCGATTCGCCTGCGCGAGAAGGGCGCCACAGAACGCTGGCAACCCGTCTCGCCCACCCTGATGAGCGCACTACAGCACCTCGACAGCCAGCGTCGACCAGACCCCGACGACACACCGACCCACGCACGCAACGGTCGCCCCATCAGCAGCGACGCCAGCCAACGGCTCCTGCGGTATCGCAACGGCCACCCGATCACCATCGGTTGCTACGACGGGCTCTGGGGACGAATCCGCGCCGAGGTCCCCGCCGCCGACATCCTCGGTATCAGCACCCACTGGCTGCGGCACACAACGCTGAAGTGGGTCGAACGCAACTTCGGTATATCGGTTGCGGAAGCCTATGCCGGTCATGCCATTAACCACAGCCACGGAGCCACAGGAACCTACACGCGCGCTGAAATCGAAGAAGTCGCCGAAGCACTCTCCTGGCTCACCGGCGAGCAACACCCCCTCGCCCCACCCGCGGACTACGGCGCCGAGCGCGGCCTGCCCTCCTGGGCCGCCGCCTGATGAGGATCCCGGATGAGCGTGCGTCTCATCCGGGATCTTTCATGTTCATAGCAGAATGAGAGCCCCGCGAACAAACCCGGCCGGGCCGGGCACACACCGACTTCGGATTGACGCAACGTGCCGCGAGACACACTGCCGCCGAGGCAGCACGCGAAGGAACGGGTACTCCCGACTGTTGTCGTCGTCGTCAGAAGTGCCGTCGCGCCGACCTATGATCGCGAAGTGACCTCGGACGGAGATGCTCAAGTACAAGCTGTTGCGGCGGAGGCGTTCACCATGGCCTTTAGCGCTCGGGTGCAGATACGGCAGGGGTTTGCAACGCAGCATCTGTGGACGGCTAGGCACATGGCCAGGCTATGTGCTGAGCGGGAGGCTGAACTGTTGAAACAGGGGGTATCTTCTGACGTTCAGCACCGTTCGTACGCCGTGACAGCGGTTATTTCTGCTGTTGCGTTCCTTGAGGCCCATATCAATGAGGCATTCGCAGATGCCGCGGATGACAACCCCGTGGTGCGGCAACAGATTGCCAATGTCCCGCAGAACGCAGCCGATCTCATGGGGAAGCTGTGGGATGACAGGGAGGTGAAGGCGGGTGAGCGGCTTTCGATTCTGGCGAAGTACCAACTTGCGCTTGTCTGCTCCGGCAAGCCCATGATGGAGTCGGACCGCAATCCGTATCAACACGCTAGGAAGCTCATATCGCTACGGAACGCCCTTGTCCACTTCAAGATTGAGTGGCAGTGGCACGACGTCGCGTACAAGCTTGAGAAGGAATTGAAGCCAGCAGGATTCCAAGAGAATCAGCTCCACATCGGCGCGCCGTGGTACCCGAATAAGTGCCTTGGCGCTGGGTGCGCCCAATGGGCTTGTGACACAGCGCATTCGTTCGTGTCGGCCTGGCGGAATCAAATGGACATCGTCCGGGCCCATGACGAGGATTTGGCGAGCTGGGCAGCTCCCTAGCGACTGTGGACCGGCGCCTTCGGTGCCAGCACGTTGGCAACCCTGGTTTGGCTGGAAGCTGCTCAGCAGTGTCGCGGTGTAGACTCCGCTTCGGCATACTTCATGAACTGCCTCAGCCAGCAGGCCAGGCAGGAAACTCAAGACCTTTGAGTTGTGCGGTGCGTGGCCAAGCCAAGGCCGGATTTTTCTCGCATGACTGGTCCTTCTGAAAGGAACAGTCATGTCCTATCTGTCGGATGCCGGGTGGCTCATCGCAATCGGCCTCATCGTCCAGTCGAGTTTGCGTTTGCTGACTGCCCTGCTGCTTGGCCTGTTTGGTCTGAGGAAGGCGTTCCGAGGCGATGTCGTTGAGGTACTCCATGCGGCAGCAGCGTTGATCCGGCAACGGAAATAGTCAGCGGTAAGTGCCAGTAGGGCCTCGCGATTCGCCCTGGGGTGGGTGGGTCTGCGCTATAGGGGGCGGGCTACCCCGCCCGCTCCTCGGCCGACGACACCGCGAACTGTCGTCGGTCGTGTCGTCAACGGCGCTCGTGAGAGATTCGGAAATGACGAAGGCCAGGTCCGGAAACTTTCCGTACCTGGCCTTTTGTGCGAGCGGAGCTGAGGGGACTCGAACCCCCGACCCTAGCTCCCGAAAATCCCTGGTCAGTGACCTGAGATCGGCTTAGATCTGCTGCTCACCTGCCGTTTCACGACACGTCACTGCATTTCACGACCGAAAGTAGCGGCTTTGTGGTGACGGCGTCAACAGCGCAGGTCAGCGACCACTTCGTTCCATCGGCTGTGGCACCGTCCCCACCGATCTGGTGACGGCGTCACCACCTCAACAACTCCCGTGAGGGTTGGATCTCGGGCGGCAAGCGCTTCTCTTGCGTTCGCCGCGAGGCGCTGTTCGAGTGGGAATCTTCCGAAGGGTCGAACTGGCGATCTGAAGGCGGTCGAGGACGCCGCACCGCAGCACAAGGCGTCTGCGGACAACATGTCGAAGCGCCGGACCTCGTGCTGGGTCGACGTTGAGCGAGGTCTCGGCATGACATCTGGAAGGAGCAACTGATGCACTCGAACGCGATTCTCTCTCGACAGCGGTTGGTTGACGGTGTTGGATGTCCTGCAGAGCTTCTATCGCAGGCATCCACACCACACGCAGTCCGCGACGGCGGTCAGGCTTGGGAGGGGCGCACCCGCATGGATATTGACATCTCCTGTCCCAATTGCGGTCAGATCGACTTCGTCCAGAGCGTGCCCGCACTGCACGCCGGTGGGGTATCGACCAGCTACGGCACGAACCTCTACTCCGGAATCGGGGTCAGTTCCGCTGGGTTGGTCCCTGTAATCGGCACAGCGACTGTTGAGCGCACCCACACCACCGCCCTAGCCCGAAGCCTCGCCCGGGAGCCTTCCCAGCAGCCGTCCGGGCGCCTCACCGTGGTCGGTCTGCTACTGCTACTCCCTGCGCTGATCCTTCTCGCGCCAGCTATTGGCGCGATCGTGATGACACACCCGCAGGCGCGAACCTTAGGCACCTGGATCGGTGCTCTCTTCATGGTTGTTGTGGTTGCTATCCCGGGATCGCTGGTAATGGGCGCGGTCATTGCGCGTGATCTGCACAACGCCAAGATCAGACGCGGTCGTCCCAGAGCGCACACCGTATGGCAAGCCGGGTTCTACTGCCACCGCTGTGGCGTCGCGTACTGGCCCCATTCTCCCGCTCCGAATGTTCCGGCGAGGCAGCCGTTTACGCCCCCGCAGTTTCGCTGGTTCGTATGGAACGCCGGTGGCTACAACAATGTGTAGCTCCAAGATTCTCGGACTCAGGCGCCACACGGCTCTCCCGCTAGTCGGGCAAGCCGACGTTAGTGGCGTCGATCTCGAGACGCAGCCCGCGCCAGCTGGGATGCCGTAAGGCACCGACGTACTCGCGTTATTCGACTGTTCCCACGAGCCTTGGTTCTACCCACCGCGTGGAGACTGCCCGATGCCGCGATGTGGGCACGCCGAACGGGGACTCCGCTGCGGCAAAACCGGCAAGCCGATCACGCAGGGCGCGCCGAGCAGCGACACTGAAACCGGTGCCGACATGTCCGACGTAGACCAGACGGCTGGTTTCGTCGTAGGCACCGAGCACGAGCAGGCGCGGGAACGACGGCGCTCCGGTGGCCGGGTCGGGAGCGACAACTTCTCCGTCCAAGATCAACTCTTTCCTCCGAGCGGACTCGGCGATGGCCGGGAACAACTCAGGGAACGATGCGGTGACCTTGTTGCGGTTGCGGCTGTAGAAATCGACGCACCCACCCTAGGTCCGGCAAATGGTTCGCATGCCGTCCTATTTCATCTCGATCGCCCACTAACTGCGTCATTGGGGGGCGTCCGGCGGTTTGCCAGCATCAACTTGGGCACGGACACAAATGTCAGCGTAACCCGAGAAAATACCGACCTGTCGGTCCTTACGGCTAGGGTCACCGACCGTGGAGTTCAACAGCGGTGACCTCGTCCGGATCGGACGCGGCGGGGTAAGCGTGTTTCGTGTACTCGAACTCGGCGTCGACGGCGACCCCGGCAGGGCGCTGATCGAGGCCGTCGGCGAGCCCCGACCGGGAATCTATCCCTGGTCGATCCGGGTGGCGCACCTCGTGCCCGCCACCGATCAGTCCGCCGGATCCGAAACCGCCGATTAGAGGTCAGTCGGCCGGGCATCGGCAACGCCACCACCGTTCTGGGCTGGCCCCGTGACTGGCGACGGCGACGCCTCTGTGGCCGTCGGGCGTTTCGGTGCCGGGGGCGCTGATCCAGGCAGGTTCGCCGCCGGGTTGGCTCCGCTGTGGGTGTCGGTGCCGGCGCGTGCGGCGGTGATGAGTTGGCGGGCTTGCTTGGCGGTGATTTCCAGCAGGTCGGCGACGTCGTCGTCGGTTTGGCCTTGATCACGGATCGCTGCCGCGGCGAGCGCTTGCTGGGCGCGGTGTGCGGCGATCTGTTCGGCGGTCCGCTCCTGCACGCGAGCGATCTGCTCGCGCAAATCATCGATCTCGTGGTCGCGGGTGGTTTCGCAGACGGTGATGGCCTCCCAGGCGGCGATGTATTGGTTGACCGCCGCGGTGATGAGTTGCTCGCGTTGCCGAGTTCGCTGGCGGCGGGCTCGGACTCGCTCACGTGAACGCTCCAAGCGGGCACGGACTTCCGGACGCCGCGGTGTGCGAGACGGTCGCTTCGGACGTGATGTAGGCATGGGCGAACTCCATGTTTTCCGGGGGCCCGTCTGCCTGATTCTCCCGCACCCGAGCATAGCGCAAGACCGCCAGAGGGCGGGCCCTCGGCTCACCGCACGCCCCGGAAGTCCCTCCGCCACAACGTCTTCAGCCACGCCGATTGCTGGCATCCATCGCCGCCGTCGCGGCGCGTGAATCCGTTTACGAATCCTGTCGAGCTCACGCTCGCTCCCCCTGACGCAGAGAAAGGCGGTCCCATGCCCACCCCCGCTGCCCCGACCCGACGAAGCGGTCATCGCGACTGCGGTGTTCAGCGGTTGCTGGTGCCGCGCGGTGCAGTCGATTTCGCGGTGGCGCCCGGGCCGGATCTGCTCAGCTACGACCACTGCGTCATCTCGATCAGCGGCGGCAAGGACAGCCAGGCCAGCCTCGACGTCCTCGCGGAGCGGTTCTGCCAGCTCGGTGTCCTCGATCAGGTCACCACCGTTCACGCCGATATGGGTCGCTCGGATTGGCCGGGCACGGTCGATTTGGCGCGAGAACTTCTCTGCACCACGCAAGCTGGCTCGTCGTCAAGGCTTAGCGGATTGCACCCACTGCGAGATCGCGTTGCCACGTTCGATGTCGACGGCCGCCGTATTGAAGGTGCCATCTGCGCGTAGAACGACAGCATCGGCAACGGCGAACCGTCCCAGAATGTCGACGGCCAAGGCATGCGCGGTCCGCACCTGCGCTTTCCAGCTCTCGGCGAGTTCTTCGAGGCTAGAGGTGGTGCGGGCGTCGACGAACTCGGCGTCGACGGAGATCGATCGCCGGACCTGTTCGTATGTCTCGATCGATCCTGGGGTCGGCGCGAGCAACACTGTGGGTCGAACCGTGCGAATGCTGGCGTCCTTTCCCGCCATGTGTAGGGGCAGGCGCAGTTGGGCACGGAATTCGCAGTCACCGGCGGCGCCGGAGCTGGCGGCGTGGTTGGCCAGCAGCGACACCATTGCGTGCAGGTTGAGTTCGAGGACGTCGAGCGCGAGCGGTTCGGGCCAGTCGCCGTGGCCGGCGACGGTCATTGCCGTGTGGGTGACGAATCCTGCTCCGTTGAAGTGAAGTTCGGCGAAGGTCTCGTTCAACTCACCACCGTAGGTTGTCGAGCGGGTGATCAACGCCCGCCGGACCCCGGGATAGCCTTCAAGGTGACTGCCGAGGAAGTAGCCGGGCATAGACGGCGTTGCAGAGGCCCACTCGGTCACTTCGTCGGTGATCTGCTGGATGGTGGCGGAGCCTCCGACCCGGTGCGTGCCTGGAGCGCTGGGATAGGCCGACAGAGTCAACCACGGTTGTCCGGTGGCGGTATTGATGTGACTGACGCCGTCGTCGTGGACCAGGTCGAGGGCCGCGGTCAGTTCGGCGCGGCTGACGAATCGGTCTCGGTAGCGGCGAGCGATTTCCGCTTCGGCCAGCCAGCGCGTGGTTGCTCCGTCACGCAGGTGGTAGCTGAGCAGCGTGCCATCGCTGTTCCGCATCACGGCGTGCGGGGCGTCAGCGCTGCGTGGCACCGAGATCACGTAGTAGCCGCTGCCCTCCTTCGCCGGGTCGGGTACCTCTTTGATGCGAACTCCGGGCAAGAACGGCCGGATCCATGATTGGCAGATCTGCTGCATGCTCTCGGCCCCCTTCGCCGGGAGCGGAACCGGCTTCAGTTCATCCGCCACCGAGTTCCGTTCGGCGATGCCGAGGATCAAGACTCCGCCGCTGGCATTAGCCAGGGCCGAGACATCCTTGGCCAGTTCTTGTTTGGCCTCGGGCGTCTTGCCGTAGAGGGCGCTTTTGAAGTCCAGATCCTCGGCTTCGGGCACCTGGCGATCGACCGCCGCAGCGAGGTGGTCCTTGGTGAGGGCATCGAACGGAGCACCGAACAAAGCGGTCAATCGCGGGAAGCTATGCATGACCGCTTATTGTTCCCGCCACACCCGGGGGATGAGGGAAAGTCTGTTATGTCGGTGTCGCGCCGGAACGGAACTGCGCTGTGGGTGTGACCGATGACTGCGTTCCAGGTCCGCAGCCCTGGCTCACGGCCCGCTTTGCCACCTGGCCTTGCGCGGCGTCGACCGTGAAAGGCGGTCCTGTACATGCCACCTCGGTCCACCCACAACCAGTATCCGCCGCGCGGCGCGGTCGCTGCCGCCGTTTAGTGGGGCGGATTGTCGTTGGCCCCAGGTCCTGATCTGGGCGACTACGATCTCGATCTCGGCCGTTCTGTATCCAGTGAGTGTTGTAGCTGAGAGGTGTTGGTAGCCTTCGTAGTTGAGGTGGAACTGGGTGCCCGAAGAGCGTTGGCAGATGTACGAGTACGCCCAGAGTCGCATGGCTTATGGTCTGGCCGAGTTGCTCGCGAAGGTGTTAGCGGAACCTACGACGATCTGTAAAAATGCACCGGCCTAGCGGTAAACGCACCCCCATATCCTGAACGAATCCCAACACTCGGCACTGCCAAACAGTGCGCTCGGATATCAACCGCCGCGGCGCGACTCTGCATCCTCAGCGAGCATGCCAAAGTGCGCTGCATATTGCGCAAAGACTACAGCTGCTACCGGGTATCGCCTATCTGTTCGTTGACGGGTCACGTCAGCCGTCCGCAGCATTGTCTCCACGCTGTGCACCCAAGAGCCGAACGCCATCATCAGTGCCGCTAGCCGGAACACCGTGATATGAGCTCGGGCGGGATTCTCCGGGTCCACACTGATGTTTCCGTAAAGCTCGCTAATCACCACCGAGACAATCAAAAGGCGATCCAAGCAACCGGGGTGCGAATCAGGAGGATCTGCCGTCCACTCATCACGAAAATGAGCAACCGAAACGAGCGCTATACCCGCTCCCTTTATAGCAGTTTCTAGTAGATTGCTCGAAGTCTTTTCTGGAACAAAGTGGCCGCACAGCATCAGCGTCGCCAACAAGTCCGCCTCGACCTCGCACCTCTGATCTTCGGACATCGCCCTAAACTTCTCCGATATCAGACTGTTCGCCGTGACCTCGCGCAGAATCTTGGCAACATCTTGATCCTTCCTGCTCGACATGTCTCGTGCGAGGTGATGACTGAGTTCGTGCGCAAGTATCCAGGCTTCCGCAGCCGATGCCTCACTCTCGGCGGCTCGACGAAAGTGGTCGCTCGGAAAGACCATCGGCAAGGAACCCTTCATCGCGACCAGGCCGCCAACTCGATACGACGCGATAGCTGCCTCAAAGTCAGACCGCATACCCTTCCACATCGCTTCGACCTCAGAGTCCGTCATCTGTTTGCCGACGTCTACGCTGTAAATGAAGGTCCCGTGTATTGATGCGTACGCGTACATGATCTGTGTGAAGTTTTCGGACATCGAGATCATTCCACCACGCAGATTTTTGTCCGCAGCGGCTGTATCGACGTCCGAAAACGTTCGTCCGGCGTAGATGTTCCTCAGACGAGCGCGCCATTTCGCGTGTGCCATTTCCACAATGTGAACAAGCATATTATGCAACAGTGGACAGTTCGATCGACTGTCCTCGGCGCACGGGTCCCATTCTGTGAGGTATTTCGGGATCGCCCGTCCGCTCGCAGTCTTGATACGATCTACGAGTACGGGATTTGCCCAGTAGCTAACCCTTGGCTCTTTGGTTCGATCAAAAAATAACCCACGTGAGTTCTTCAATCGCATCATTTCGGCGAAGTCACTACCCTTTCGTGCACCCGACGGGAAGGCACCCCTGCTGAAGACTTGTCTACGCCCGCCGCTCGTATCATTTGGAACGTCGCTTCGGCGCCGCTTCCTGGTGATAGTAGCGGTGGGGCGATACCGAGCGCCCACCCGCATCTCTCGCTCCGCATGATCCTGCTACGTGCCAACGGTTTGAACAGAGCAAGTGCCCATCGGAGATGGTCTTCGCCCCTTGCCGCATACGGCGGGTATTCGTCGCCGGATCACTGTTGTGGGGCATGGCCCGGAGTTGTGGGCATGGCCCGGACAACTTCCGCTACGACGGCACCGGCGCCGTCCTATGCCTGGCCGCGCCGTACCACCACAGCCTCGAAGTCATTGCTGCCGCGGCGATCCGGGCATACCGATATCGGTCTGTCCGCTACCCGACCGGGCCATCCGGGTGGCCTGTGCTCGTTTGCCTCGAAGGAAGGTGAGGGTGAGTTCGAGCCCTTCGATCTCCCCTCGCCAATTCTCGTCACGGGCGCGGCGCAGCCGGGCGATGAGGTCTTGCTCGAGTTCATCCAGTCGCGGCAGCATCTTGGGGTTGACGCTCAGCATCGGGCAACGTATGCAGGCTTGAGATGTAGCCAGCTCCATGTGAACCCCAGCATGCTGGGACGACTCGACCAACTCGAAGCCGACCTCGAAGACCGCAAACGTCGCGCCACCGCGCAAGGATGGATCGGCGAGATCGAAGGCATCGACCGCACCCTGGAATGCCTACGCGACAAGCGATCCGACGCGCAGCGACTGACCCGGATAACCCAAACCGTCAGCTTGGGGTTCCCCACGCACAAGCCAACCTCGACGGGTCTCACCCAGCCCGAAGGTCGCACACCAAGAAACCAAGAATAGCTGTACACCCTCGGACATCCGGCAATGCCGATGATCGAGCGGGCACCGGACTCCGGCGCTGACCAGTTAGGTTTCCGGCAGGTGGCGTGCCCGCAGTTTTCTGCGGATGCCTTCTGCTGCGATGAAGATTCGAGATGCGGTCCGACTGGTTCTCGCGAGCACGGCGTCAAGGATCCGGTCGCGTCTCGGCGGCAGAGGGGCCGTGGCCGCTACCTCGATGTGCCGACCCGAACTGTCGGTAATAGGCGCTGCGGTGATGAGCACCACCGCGGCCCGCAGCAGCATCGCCGCCCGTATCGGACCGACATCGTCGATGAATCCGTGCGCGTACTCGTTGCGCAGGTTGAGTCCGATCGGCCCGAGCAACTGCCAGCGCAGAAAGTATGCCCAATCCTCGTCCAGTGCAAGCATTTCCAGCTCGTCAAGGAGGACGGGGAGGTAGGGGTAATTGCCGGGATTCTTGGCCGCTTGTACCTGATAGATGCCTTCGTCGAGTTCCCGGAGTAGGGCACGGGCGGCGGCTTCGATTTTCGGGATCACGATCCCTGCGACGGCTTCGTGGTCTCGGGCCCAGAAGTACCCGAAGCCCTTGGCCAGGCTACGGGCAAGCCGCGGATCGACGGCACCCAACTCGAGGAACAAGGCGGTGAGTTCATCGACGGCGGGGACACCGTATCGCTGGCTGATGCGTTGGAGGGCATCGGCCAGAATTCCGCCGTACAAGTCGGCCTGGATCCCGGCACTGCGAGCCACATCCTCCTTGTCCTGCTCCTCGTCGGTACTTAAGGTGTAGCGGGGCATCCCGTTCCTGATGAGCACGGTGGGCAGGCGCAGCAGGTCTTTGCCCATTGTCGCGGCGAGTGCGCGGTGATCCTGAATTCGCCCGGTCGGCGCGCAAGGGTCGGTGCAGAAGAGTCTGATACCCGTGCGCCAGTCCGATGCCTCGGTATACGGGTCGAGGTGGGATTCGATCATCCAGGTCGGAATCGAGCTCGATGTCCTGATCACCTCGATGCCGATGTCATCGAGGTTGATCGCCTCCATCTCCGCGACGAACTTCTTCGCCTCCTCGTGCAGGCCACGAGCGGTCGCGACTCTTGCCGCAGTCTCGAGTTGCATGAAGCGCACCGCGAGGTTGGGGGCATCGTGTGCTTGCCGGTACAGCCCAGCGACTTCGTCGGCATGTACGTTACGCAGTTCCTGCGTCAACTCCCCGGACCCGAGCAATTTTCGGCGCAGCCGAGCGACCTCAGTAATGAGGTGTTCCCGGGTTTCGGATGCAGCGAGAGTCTTCAGCACCGAGTTGACGTAGCACGACAGGTCCTCGACACGGGAGGAGTCCCGTGGCTTCTCGCACAGCACCCGCAGCAACGGATACAACACACCGGGCATGGACCGATTGCGGTTCGCCATGATGACGTCGACATGGTCGATCATCACGTCCAGCGCAGAGTTTTCCAGGCCCAGGTCCTTGAGTCGTCGTGCCAACGTCCATCCGCGTAGCAGATAAACGGTAGTGCGGGTGTCGATCTCGCGGTGATCGGCGGCATCGAGGTACGCCTGGGCGGCTCGTCGCCCATACCTGCCAGCTTTCGGGACCTTCCTGGCGAACAGCAGATCCGCCAGACGCGCATGAGCCGCCGGCACCGTGACCGCGTCGGCCAAGGCTGTCCACAGGGTGACTTCATCGTCGGCGACGTCGGCGACGCGGGCCCACAGCGTGGAGAGGGAAGCAGCATCGACGGCGAGCTCCGCACCCGCGAGGCCTGCGTTCTGCTTCAGAGGGCGGCAAGATAGCAGAGTAAGGGCCCGCTGACACGAACAAGATAGTGCTACACCAAGTTCCTTGACTGCGCGCTCAACAGCGCCCCACCCGTCGGCACCAACGAGCAGGACCTTGAAGGCGTGGTCCAGGACGCGAGCGGCGGCCGGAACATCAGCTGCGTCGAAGACGTAGCGCGCCGGTGGACTGGGGACATCGTCATCGACGAGGTCGCCAAGATCCATCTGGCCTGCAACGTCACCAGAGTCGAGATCGAGAGTCTCGCTGGGCAAGGCTCCCGGATCGGTGTCGGTCATGCCGTCCATACTCCCCCGGACGTCCAGCAGTTTTCGTGACCGTCCAGCCGACTCGGTCGGGGCTCAGTCGGAATGCGACCAGCGGCGGTCCACGCGCAGACGCGCACTC
The DNA here is from genome assembly GCF_057708605.1 of Nocardia sp. bgisy118. Lineage (NCBI taxonomy): Bacteria > Bacillati > Actinomycetota > Actinomycetes > Mycobacteriales > Nocardiaceae > Nocardia > Nocardia sp. bgisy118. The sequence goes on from NZ_JBYISM010000013.1 coordinate 162,684, forward strand.
GGGTCGATCTTCGACCACGCAGGCGTGGTTCACACCAGTCGTCCTGCGACCATAGGTTCGTTCTGTGCCCACGAACCTCGAGAGAGGTCATACGTCCGCAATTCCGCACTCCATGGTGTGACGCACTGGCAGGCAACCGATTACAAGTGTCGGGCCATGACGTTAAGCTAGGATGGTGAATACGCAGCAACCGTTGCTCTGTTGCGGTGACGTATGGTGACGTCCCGAGCGTCGGCTGGTGGTGCCGGTGACGCTGTCGGCGGCGGGCTTCAGGATCGTGTGTTTGCGTGGGCGGCCACCGCGATGGTGGTTGAGGTTCCGCTGCTCGACCCCGGACTCGTGGCGGGCAAAGTTGTTCAAGTCGGCGCGCAGACCGGATTCCATGTCGATGACGTCGCTGTGCGGACCGACCTCGGCGGGTTCGCGCTGTTTCAAGCCAAAGCGGGCCTGTCGCTCGGCGAGACCAAGACGAGCGATCTCGGTAAAGCGCTCGATCAACTGGTCACTCAATATCTGAGCGGCCGTTTTCCGGTCGAGGACGGCACTGAACGGGCCTTCGACCCCGCACGGGACGCACTCGTGATTTGTACCGACAGTTCAGCGCCTTCCAAAGTCCGGGACGCTCTTCCCGCCGCGGTAGCCAGGACAGCATCGCAGCCACCTGGCACCGCTCTCGGGCATGAACTGACCAAGCCACAAGACCACGCGTTGCAGGTTGTCCTCGCTCATGTGCGGCGCCTATGGGTGGCGAAGGGCAGGGGCGAACCATCACACGAGCAGATCCGGGACTTCCTACGCGCTGTGCGGGTCATCACTCTCGCGTTGCAGGATGGCGAACCTGCACATGCGGCGGCGATCTCGCATCTGTCGAAAGTACTACCGACTGGAACCGACCTCGCATCGGCGTGGAATGTCCTGGTCGGGGAGGGACACTCTGCGGCGGAGAAACGGCAGTGGCGCGATCGCTCGGCGTTGGACCGAGCACTTTCCCATGTGCACATCTTCCTGGAGCCGCCGATCCGGTTTGCCGCTGACATCGCGAAGCTGCGCGACATGTCGACCTCCAATCTGGAGGTGCTGTCGTCGGATTCTTCTCTGCCGATCTCTACGGGTATACATATCCGACGCGACGTGAGTGACATCCTGGCCGCCCACGTCGACGAGCACAACCTGTTGATCGTCGGAGACGCGGGTGCAGGCAAATCCGCAGTGGCGGCATCGTTCGCGAGTGACCGTAGAAGTCGCCAAGAGGTCGTTGTTCTTCGCGCTGTCGATATGGTCGGTCTCAATCGGTTGCCACTGGATGCGCCGTTGGGCACTCTCTTCCGAGAGTGGACCGGCGCGCCCGCACTGCTTGTGATCGACGGCGTCGATGCGCTGCGTGGCGCCGATGACCGGGAAGTCCTCACTTCGATCGTGCGGGCTCTTGCCGGGACCCGATGGCAGATCGTGGTGACGGTTCGGACGTTCGACGCCCGTCACAATCAGCAAATCCGCCAAGCCTTCGCGGGTGCACCGCTGTCATCAGCGAGTAGCCAGCGGGATCCTCAACTGGTCGATGTTCGTCACATCGTGGTCGGTGACTTCACCGACGACGAACTCGGCACCGCCATGACGCCGCCCCTCGACACGCTGTGGCGGGAGGCGTCCGCGGATCTGCAGAATCTGCTGCGGAATCCGTTCAACCTGCGGATTGCAATCCGCATCATCGATCACTCATCGAGTGCTGAACGGGCTCGTCTGCTCGGCGTCCGCAGTCGGGTCGGGTTGCTCGACGCGTATTGGAAACATCGTGTGCACAGCGACGATGTCACCGCCCGCGACGCGGTACTCACACGTATCTGCCGAGCGATGGTATCCACGCGACGGCTGCGAGTCCTCGAAGCAGAACCAATCATCAACGGAACCGACAGCGCGGCAGTGACATCAATGCTCAGTGAGAACGTTCTCGCGATCGAACCGTCGCTGCCCCAAGCGCGCCGTGTTCTTGCGTTCTCCCACAACATTCTCTTCGATTACGCTGCCGCCATCTACGTACTGTTCGACCCAATCGATCCAGCCCGCCTACTCGATCTGCTCGATGAGGATCCGGTTCTACCGCTCACGGCACGACCCAGTGTCGAGGTCCTCGTCGAAATGCTATGGCAGCAAAGCAACCCCGACCTGTTCTGGACCTTGTGCCTGAAGATCATCGAGGCCGAACACATTCTGGCGTCATTGGCCTTCGCAGCCCGACTGCTGTCCATGGTCGATGACAGCAACGACCTGAAACCGCTATGGCCGACTGTCGGGCGCACCGACCGCTCGACAGGAATGTGGCCTGAACAGCAGTTGGCACGTCACCTCGTCGGGGCCCTGCGCACGCAGTCTCTCCTGCCGCAACCAGAACCGGCGGTGGCAGTCTTGTCGACACTTGCCCATCGGTTCGCCGTCAATACAGCAAATTCACGTATCGACGCCGCGCTCGCAATCGACCTGCTGAATGGCCTCGAATCCCGGGCACCCCTGCACTCCAACAGACCTGGTTCCGCTGAACGCGCTGAGGCAGTCTCGGCGCTGTTGGATGGCTGTCGTACCCACCCAGTCCAACTCGAAGATCTCGCTCAGATTGCCGCGAACCATCTCCAGAACGCAGTCGGTGTATGTCCTGCGATCTCTGCGGCGATTGAACGACTCCTCCAAGACGACCGGGCGTTGGCTCAATGGGGTGGCTCAGTGCTCAATGGTCTCGCACTGGCACTGGTCCCGCTGATGTCCGTCGACCCCGACCTGGCCTATCGCACGGCGTCAGTGATCTTGACGTTCAACGAGACCCGGGACGAGAACGTCCCGCTGAGCCGCAGTGTCATGGTTCCGATGCACGAGTCGCGGCGCCAACAAGCAGGTCACAGCATCTACACCTTGGGGCAGGCGTTCGATGCGCTCTGTTCCGCCAGCCTGCACACGGCCAGCAAGATCTTCTGCGATATTTCGGAGCTGCCGCCGACACCGGAATCATCTCACGCCTGGCCGCTGTCGTTCGGTGATGTCCGGGGGTGGCTTGGCTTCGGTCGTTACCCCGCTACGACCCCGCATCGTGTCGGTGAACTCGCTGCTCACGCGCTCTGCGCTGAGCTGACACGACGGGTAGAACCGGATGCTGAAGTTCTTTCCGTCTTGGTAGGCCGACTTCACAACGCCATGGCGTGGGACGCTCTGATAGCAGCTTCCGGCAACACCCTCGATCTGGGGAAAGCCCTCTTGCCAGTGTTGGATTCAGGGTCGCTGCTCGCCCATCCTGTCACCCACGCAGCCGCTGCGCAGTTGCTGGCCGCGCTGTCAGCTGCGGACCCGGCACTTGTCGATCGACTGCAAGAAATTGTTCTCCGGGCATACGACCTCCTCGATGCGAATGGTGGAAGCGACCACCACAAAGACGTCCTGGTGGGGTGTCTGAACCGGGGCCTGATCACTTCACCGGTCTTGCAAGCTCGGCTGGCAGCGATAGGACCGAGTGGCCCACCTCCGATCTCCAGACGGCCTGAGCTGATAGTCACCAGTCGAAGCGTGACAGTATTCGATGGATTGGCCGAGCAAGGCGTTGTCATAGAGCCGACGGTCGAAGCTGCCGGTCGTGCCCTGTGGGAGGAGTTGGGCATAGTCCGAGGAGGAAACGACACCCGTCCCGAGCACGAACGACAACTTCCCACCCTCTTCGAAGAGGCCGATGCCCTGTTCGCGACCTGTTCGCCGCTTCCCGCCGAACTCGCCAAACTCCGGGCAGAAGCTGCGGCAACGTTGTCCCGCGATAGCCGAGTTACTCCCAACACCCCTCTGGGAGACCGCATATTTGACATCCTGCGGGAGTCGGCTCAGAGCCCGGACACAGGAAACTTCATCGGATGAGTGCGATGTGGACTTCAGGCATGCGCGATACAGGAGTCCAAGGACTCGCCGCACTGTTCATACGCGCCGATTGGCGTGAGAGCCCCGCCGGTAACGAAATCGGCAGCATACTTTCCACAGCGCTACACGACAGTAGCCCACTGGTTCGGATGCAAGCCGCGTACGCTGCCAAGGCATTGAACCACAACAACGACCTTGCAGCCACCGCCACCGCCCTCGGTGACCTCTTGGTCTCTGAGGGCGATTCGGCGACCAGATTGGTTCTGCTGCAACACTTCACACAGATCACCTACGGTGCTAGTTCGGAAACGGACGCGATCCTCCGACAACTCCTCGAACGCATCGCTTTCTCCCCCGCGACCGACGAGGGTCGCCTCATCACCGGGCTGCTGACATACCTGGCACTTGTTCATCGGGCTCCGTTTGCCTCTGAAACTATTGCGCGATGGTGCAGCAACGCGATAGCGAATGCGGACGCCGTCGAGATATTCGCCCAATGTGCCCGCGATTACCTCTCGCCAGCCGGTGATGAGGGCCGCAGTGAGGCATTTCGGCTGCTGGCCCTTGCAGCACAGAGCTGCCAGGACACATGGACCCGGCACTCTTCTGCAACGGAGACCTCGCCCCAGGTGCAGACCGAACTCCAGCGCGCAGCGGAACTCACGCATGACATAGCCCAGCAGGTCTACTTCGCAAGCGGCGCTTACAACTCAGACCAACAGGCCCCTGCCCCGAAGCCCGGGCCACATGCGGCGTTCGCTGAACTCGCCTATCCACTGCTGGCAACCTGCACGGTCATACCGAACCCACAGTCTATCCACGCGGCCGTCGAAACTCTCATCTTTCTCGCCTCTCTTGACGAACCCCGCGCGCTGCAAGCCATCGCGAAAGCCATTCCTACACATAGCGTGTACGCCAGCGACACCATTACTGGCAACGACGTTATGTCCTACCTCGACCGCCTCGTCAGCGAGAACCGTCAACTGATCCTGGACAACAGCGACAACGCAAGAGCCTTCGCGCACCTATTGGCATGCTTCGCCGCTGCGGGAAACCACCGCGCCCTAACCCTCGCGTACACCTTCGCTGAGGTCTTCCGGTAGCAAATGCAGAGCAGACTGTGGGTTAAGGGTATCTCCGGCCGGATCTCTGTCGGTGGCCAGTGGAAACCGGTTGTTGGTGTCCGGTTCGCCCTATTGCGTGACCGAGCGAAAACGCTATCGCCAGCTCGCCCCTCGCCTCCAGGGTGACCAGCTCGCCCCTCGCCTCCAGGGTGACCAGCTCGCCCCTCGCCTCCAGGGTGATAAGACACGTGGATATCGTTGCCCACCAATCCGATGACGTCGGGTACCACCTGCAGTCGAAGGCATGCATGGTAATGCCGCATAGCGCAGGTTGAACCGCATGCGGCCCGCACCTGCGTGGCTGGATGGGTACCCGCGTGTGGATGTCGAGGTGCTCCCCATCCGGAAACACCTGTGGTTGGACTGAACATCTCGGTTCGACTTGCAAAGTGCAGAGAAGTTCGGCCAAGGCCAAGGGCGTACCTCTCGATGGCTGGCGTGCAACGCATTTGGGTGATCAGCCATATGTGCACGCGGTCGGCTACAACGCCGAGGAAACCCGCCGCATCGACGGTGACTCCTCGATCACCCTGGGTGGGCGCCGCCAGCCGATCTACCCGCTGCACACCGTGGGGTGGTCGAGGGAGCGGTGTCAGGGGTATTTGCTCGGGTTGTTCGGGGTGTGGTGGCCGAAATCGTGTTGCCGCCAGTGTTTTCTCTCCGCTTTGATGTCGTGTCTCGATAGAGAGCCGGACGGTCGGTGACCAGCGATATCTGTGTTGCACTCCAACCCGTCTCGAATGTATGTACGAGACGTGGAGTTGATCTTCTATTCGTCTGCAGGGTGGGAGTCCTGGGATGTCCGGCGGCGGCCGGTCATTCCGAACGGCATGCCTGTCCTCATCGATGGCGATCTGGTGTTCGAGGATGGGGCCGGTGCGCGGCCGTCGACGGTGGTGAATCGGTGGCTGCGCGAGTTGCCGTCGAGTGGTTGTCCGGCGCCGTCGTCGTGGGAGTCGTATGCGCGAGTGTTGCTGTCGTGGATGGAGTTCTTGGGCGAGTTCGGCGTGGACCTGTTCGATGAGCGGCGTCCGCTCAGGGACGCGTTGAGTGCGTATGCGGTGCACCGGGCGTGCGGCCCGATCGATGCTCGCTTCGAGGTGACGACCTGGGATCGGCATGTCAGCGTTCTGGCCGCATTCTACCGGTGGGCAGTCACCGAGGGACACGCTCAGGCCGAGCCGTTCACCTACACGCAAGCCAAAACCATTTATGGAGAACAGGTTCGGGAGGTCCGCAAGAATCTGGCCGTGCGTCGCCGTCCGAAGGCGCATGTGACGATCAAGTATCTGGAGCGCGATTTCGAGGCGTTGTTCCTCAAAGCCTTGGCGGGTCTGACGCCCGACGGTGCGGAAGACACCGGCTACCGCGGTCGCGAACTCGCCCGCAACGCCGCGATCGGGGGCCTGGGTCTGGCGACGGGGTTACGTCGCCAGGAGTTCACCTACCTATTGGTGCCGGAAATCCCTGCGCTGCCGCCGAATCCGTCGGCGTTGCCGATCCCGTTCCGGGTGCCGGCGGGAGTGACGAAGGGCCGCAAGTTCCGCGCGACCTGGATCACCTATCAGGCGTTGGCCGAGGTGCACCACTACCTCGACCTGGCTCGCCCGCTCGCGGTCGAGGGTTCGACGTGGCGGCCTTCGCCGCGGTCGGGTGATCCGTTGCTGGTCACTGAGGTCGGCCCGGTAGGCGGCCGGGTGAATGGCAAGCGGGTGCGGTGGGCGGCGCTTCGCCCGGCCGAGAGGCTGCGTCTGGTCGCGCCGGATGGCGGGTCGATGCTGGTCGCGGTGCGTGGTGATGGTGGCCCTTTCACAGCGTGGGCGACGGTTTTCGAGCGTGCCTCCGATCGCGTCCGGCAGCGGTTCGAGCCTCGGTTTCCCACGGTCAATCCGCACCGGCTGCGTCATCCGTTCGCGATCAGGACACTGGAGATGCTGGTCGAGGGCTACTACACCCAGGCGGCGAAGCTGGTGCGCGACATCGATGCTGATGCGGCGCTGGCGTTGTATCTGTCCAAGTCCGATCCGTTGATGGTGTTGCGGGATCTGCTCGGACATTCCTCGGTGTTGACCACGGAGATGTATTTGCGTCGGTTGGACATGACCCGGATCTACCGTGAAGCCTACGAGCGAGCGGGCCAGGACTACGGGCTCGCCGAGATGGCGGATGCCGAACGCGAAGCCGACGACGAATTCAGCGACGAGTTCGAGGACATCGTCTGATGCCCGCGGAACTGATCGAAAATCCCTTGGGTATCGAGTTCGTGTCCACCGCGCGGCGCTCGGCTGCGACCGTCTACATCGGTGAGACCCGCAATCCGCGATTGGCCCGCGAGATGCTGATCGGGCTGTGCAACATCGTTCATCCGCACGGACCGGTCGATGAGCTGAAGACCTTCCAGCAGTACGTCACCGCGATCCGCCGGTCCGTAGCCGAACTGGCCGAACACGGTCACGTCGGCGGCGCCGCAGACCTGACCCGGGCGAAGCTGGCGCAGTACTGGATAGGCGCCGGGTATGCCCGCGAGTACAAGACCCGACGGATGCTGGCCGCGTTGAACCAGGAGACCTCCGTGCTCGCCCCGGATGTGCGGGCGCTGGTCGACGGCCGCCACTTCAACGCGATACGTCGCCGAGACAAGCGGCCGTTCGTACCCTACAGCGACAGCGAGTGGCAGCAGATCCGGCAAGTGAGCCGGACGATCATCCGCGCCGCGTTCGCCGAGCACCGGGCGGCGCGGGCCGCAGTGGAGCGTGGCCGCGATCCGCGTGAGTTCGGGTGGTCATTCGACAACCTGTGCTGGTTGATCGATCGAGAAGGGCCGATGACGTGGACCACGTTCGTCCAACGACACGGGTACAGCACGGGTAAACGATGTGTCACGTTGTTGCCCAGGGTGATTGCGGCGTTGTTCGTCGACAGCGACGTGGCGTTGTCGTATCGCCTGTTGTTGGGCACCTACATCGGGATCGTCCCGGACGGCATCGAGGCGCTCGGCGTGGAGGATCTGGACTGGGCCGGTGATTCCACCATCCTGCTCGGCTATCTCAAGGGCCGCACCACCACCGAGAGCGTGACCCTCAACCGACGATCCGTGCGCCTGCTCGAACAATGGCTCGAGCACTCGACGCACACCCGGCAACTGGCTCCGCCGGACACACGAGCGAAGCTGTGGACCCGCTACTCCCCCCGCTACAACCGAGTCACCGCCGAGGCGTTCACCTTCAATCAGCTCGCCCGGTGGGTGCAATGCCGTCATCCAGCGGCGCACGAGGCCGGTCTGTCGTTGCTGGCCGATGACGGCGCGCCGTTGCGGATCGACCGGCGCCGCATCCGCACCACGTTTCTCTCGCTGCGGGACCGCAAGTCGTGGTTCGGCAGCGCCCGCTCAGCCGTCGATCCCAACCACACACCCGGGGTCGAGGGCGACAACTACCTCACCGCGACCACTCCCGCGCAGCGCGACGCGGTCGAGACGATCATCGAGAACAGCCAAGCGGACCTATTGCGCAAGGCCGCGCCGCCGATCGTGCTGAGCACCGAGTCGACCGCGGAATTCGCTAGCCGGTTCCCCGAAGTGATCCGGGCGGCGGGCCTGACCGATGCGACGATCGACGAGTTGGTCGATACCGCGAACCGGGACGTGTTCGTCGCGGCGTGCGCGGATCCGTTGTCCGGCCTGCACGGGCCGGTCGGGAAACCGTGCCCGGCACGGCCGTGGGTGTGTCTGCTGTGCCCGCTGGCGGTCTTCACCCCACGCCACGCGGTGAACCTGTTGCGTATGCAGGCATTCTTCGCCCGCCAATGGCAGCAGATGCCATCCGCCCAGTTCATGGCGATCTTCGGCCCCTACGCCCAACGCATCGACACCATCCTGATTGCGTTCCGCGACCGCGATCCTGCACTGCTCATCGAAGCGGCCCGCGAGGTCGCCGACACCGACGCCGAACTGCCCCTGCTCCCAGAGGAACACACCACCTCATGACCGCACCCGCCACCGCCACCGCCACCGAATACTCCGGTGGCACGTCTCCGTTCGCGGGGCTGGACCTGTGCCGCGCGATCGGCATCGCCGTCGCGCCGGGCTCTGCGGGACCGAACTTCGACCACGACGTCTGGGACTTCAACTCCGCCACCGGCCTTGCCGCCTACCTGGCCTCCTCGCACAAGCGCTGGAACCTGGCCGCGATCCGAAACCCGCGGTGGCGCATCGTCGCCAAGGAGTACCTGGTGGCGTTGATGGTGCCCACCCACGAAGCCGTGCGGGATCTACCAGGCGCTTTCCGGGTCGCCCGCACGGTCTCGGCGTGCGTGAACAGGCACTACGAGCTGATCCGCTGGCTGAACTGGTTGACCGACAACGGCATCACGCACCTTACGCAGGTCGATGATCACCTCTGCGACTCCTACATCGCCGAACGCCGCACCAGCCACGACAAGAACGGCGCGATCATCGAACAACGAGGCGCGGTCAACAACGCCGCCCACGTCGTAACCGGTCTGGCTCAATACCACGACCTGTTCACCACCGACCACTACCAGCCGGGTTTCCGCCCCTTCGCGGGGAGAGCGGCGAGCGCGGTCGCTGGACTGAGCACACCGGCCGAAAACAGCACACCGCCGGTACCCGTCGAGATCCTCCAACCGATGCTGGCGGCGGCGCTCTACCTCATCGACACACTCGGCCCTCACGTCGTGCCGCTGATACGCGGCGTCGAAGCCGAACGCAAACGGGTCAACCAGCTACCCCACCTCCGCAGCCCGGGACGGGATGTCCTGCTGGGCTCCATCGAGAAGCGGGTGAGCGAGGGCAGGCCGTTCAACCGGGTTCCCTCACGCGTCGAGACGATCAAGAAATACGTCGTTGACGAGTCCGACCCGCTCTGGGGGATCTCCCTGCGGGACGTCGCGGCCGAAGCCGGATGCGGTCACTTCCGCAGCGAATGGCTTCCGATCGTGCGCCCTGCCTTGGAACTGGCCGTCGCCCGGGTGGGGATCGAGGAACCGATCGGCCGCGACGCGGCACTCGTCACCCGCGCCGACGGACAAGGCCAAGTGCCGTGGACCCGGCCGCTGTCCGAACGCCACGCCCGTGTCCTGCCCGATGTCCTGCGCACGGCCTGCCTACTGGTCATCGCCGCCACCACAGGCATGCGCGCGAGCGAACTGTCCGAACTGGCCAAAGGCTGCCGCCTCCCACCCGAACACAAAGCACCCGGCCTCACCCGGTACCGGGTGGCCGGGACAATCATCAAGAACCGTGGCCACGGTGGCGAACCCGACGAATGGGTGGTCCTGGCCGAGGTCCACCGCGCCGTCGCGCTCGCCGAACAACTCCTGGACGCCGATGCCGAACCCGGCACATTGCTGTTCGGCCGCATATCGTTCAAGAACACCTACGCGACCTTCCGCACCTGGGTCAGCTCCCCTCCCGGTCGACGCCTCGGCCTCGCACCGATCCCGGACAGCCCCATCGAGTTGCGGATGCTGCGCCGCACTCTCGCGATCGAACTGGCCTACCGGCCAGGCGGACTCCTGGCCGCCAAACTCGCGCTCAAACACATCAGCGTGGTCACCACCGAGGGCTACGCCGGTCGCCCCGGCGGCGCCCAAGCGAAGTTCCTGGCCGAGGTCGGCGCCGAGGAACAGAAACGCAACCTCGGGCTACTTCTCGACGAAATCGACAACTACCAGCACGGCATCCGGCCCTCGGGCCCGCACGCCCGCGAGCTGATCGAATTCTTCGACACCGTCGACGGCAAACTCACCGACGAGCAACGCGCCGCCCCGAAAATTGTCCTCAGCGACCAGGAACTACGCCGAATGCTGGCCAAACGCGCCAACACCCTGCACCTCGGTGCAGCGAACTACTGCTGGTTCACCGATCCCGCCAAAGCCCTGTGCCTACGCCTGGCCGGCACACCCACCGCCGACCGACCACTGATCGGCATGTGCGACTCAGCCCGCTGCCCACAAGCCACGCATCACCTCCGCCACCGACCGATATGGCAACAAACAGTGCAGAACACGACGATCTTCCTCGGCAACCTCGGCCGCGCCCAGAAGACCGAACGGACACGGCTGGAAGCTCAGCGTCACCGCGCGATCCAGGTGCTGGTCGCAATCGACGCCGCCAGCACACCGACCCTGCGAAATACCGCTGCGGAGGAGAACTGAGGTGGGGCGGCTCACCGATCAGACCCGCGCGCAGAAAGAAGCCGCCATCCGGGCCGCGATGGACCGACTGCTACGCGGAGAAATCCCACCCGGCGGCAAATGCGACGTCAAAACGCTCGCCACCATCAGTGGTATCACCCGCGCCGCGCTCTACAGCACCTACCTGCACCTCAAGGAAGAATTCGAACAACGCCGAGACTACCTGCGCACCGCCGGGGTGATCACTGATCCGCGTGACGCGCAGATAGAACGGCTGAAACAGCAGGTCGAGCATCTCAAGAACCGGGTGGCCGTCGAGGAACAGCGCAAAGCCGAACTAGCCGCTTTTCGGGTCCAGGCCATATCACGGCTGGCGGCCCAGCACGACGAGATCACGCGACTTCGTAGCGCACTGTCCTCCTCCAGTAGGACGGCGCTGTCCACCGGTTTCGGTCAGCGCCGACCGTCGGTTCCAGCGGCTCAGCCGCTACCGCGACAGCCAACTTAACGTAGCAATCCACACCGTCGCCATATTCCAGTACCGGGTGCGCGGCACCGAAGGCCGCATCTACTACGACCGCACACTGACGGCGGCTGGTCGGAGTCGCTCGGCCTGTTGGTCCGCCATCAACGTGTCCCAGGCATGCAGACGACATTCGCGGATGATCGCAGGCTGCTAGCACGGCCAGGTCGTGTTGGTGTCTGGCCATCGTGGATTGCGGAGGAGATCGAGGCGCTGGGGCGTTCGAGCCGAAACCGGATCGCCAGTGCCGATACAGCGATGAAAACTGCAGCTTGCGATGGACACCGCACTGATCTCCGATGGGCAGCGGTCACATCGCAGGAATCCCCTGCGAAACTGCTCTCTGGACGCACGACTCTGTTGTCTAATTGACCTACAGTCCACGGCCCGTTACCGCAGGCCGAAGCCCATACCGAGTGGGCAGGCTGAAATTGCTGATCTGGGCTAGCCGCGTGTGACCGTGTGATCGAAGGGAAGGCGATCATGTCCTCACAAGGAGAAGCTCTGGCATTATTGGACGCCGCCGCGGGGGAAGATCCCCTGCTCCCGTGGAAACTGGACTGGCAGCAGACGATCGGTCGACTGCGTTCCCTGGTGATGCGCCCTGAGTTACTTGACCAGCGTGCGCTCAATGTTTGCGGTCCGGCGGTGTTCTTCCGGATCTGGTTTGCCCGCGATCCAGTCGGTGCTGCGACATTCGGATACCGATTGTTGAAATCCGGGACTGCGGACATCGGTTCCACCACGGTCACGCCCGGCCAAGGTCTGATGTCCCAGGATTACGCCGTGCTCCGCGCCACCACCGACGGTGCCGCACCCGGGTCAATGCCTGAGAGCGCCGACTGGATGCTAGTGAGCGCGTTACGTGACTCCGAGAACTTCATCGTGGACTATCTCGGGCAGCCCAACACTCCGGCTGACAGGCTCAGAGGTGTGACACTTCCGTCCACCGTGGCGGGGTGGTTGCAATCAACGAATATGTATTCCTCGGTCGCGAACAGCACCACCGTCTTCGGCGACACCTGGGAGTCCCTTCAGGCGCTTATGTGGCCCGGGACGATGACCGACGTCGCGCTCATGATGAACTCAGGATTCAGCCATTTGTTCCCGGCTCCCTCCGGTGGCCCGGAACCGGCGGATTTCTTGAGTACTCCGAATCATTACGTACAGCTCCTCGGCCCGGTCGCGGTGGGCGCCTCCCCGGGGTGGATGAAGCTCAGTGTCTGGTCTTGGGGCCGGAACGAGATCGACAAGTGGACGAGTGAAGCGAAATTCCTATCGAACTACTTCGGGCCGATCATCGCCATCGTATGAGAACCAGAAAGCGCAGTTCATAGCGTTGTCATATTGCGAGACATTGCCGCTCGAACAACCCGAGTTCCCGCATTACCCACTTTCTCCCGGCGCCTGTTTGCGATCTAACTCCGAGTGATCCTTCGAAGAGGAGAGCCATATGCTTCCCGACTACTATCCCTGGATCCGCGACAAAATAACGATCACCGACGAGGTGAACACGTTCTGTACGCGACCCAGTATCGGGCCGGTCTGGCTGATCGCGCGTGTAGTGGAGCACAAGGCCGGGTGCGATCTTCAGGTAGCCGCGAATCGGGTGATCATCGTCGCCGACCTCTATGACGGCACGAACGGGATGATCGACGCCAACGCTACGGTCCGGGGCGGACCAGGTGGCTCGGTCACGGTGATGTGCCGTCAGTCGAAAAACGCCCGGGTGAGTGCCTTGGGTGGATTGGGGACCGGCGGGCAGACCGGGACACCCGGCACGCCGGGAACCCCGGGCTACCATCAGGACGGCTACTGGCGAACTGTCACAGACCCGGTGACGGGGGAAAGCCACGAGGAGTGGGTTCCCGATGTGGACATCCCCGGCACCGATCCCACCAACGGTGGGCCGGGCGGGCCGGGCGGGCCGGGCGGGCCCGGCGGGTCGATCACGTTCACCACCCTCATCAGCTCGTCATCGCCGGATCTCTCGGCTGCAGGCGGCCCAGGCGGCGCGGGCGGCTGGGGCGGGCCAGCCGCGCAAGGCCCCTACAGCGCCGGGTCGGTGGACGGGGACCCCGGACCTGACGGCCCTGATGGCGCCGATGGCCAGGTCAACTTGTCCACCCTCACCGAAGCCGACTACGTCGCCGGTCTTCGGCCACTGCTCGAGAGCACCGGTCGGCCGTATCAGAACTATTGGGCTCCACACCGCATCTTCATGGGTGAGTACTTCTATTACCAGAACGACCTGGATCTCGCGGCGACCGAGTTCAAGCGGGCGCTGGAACTGCAACCCAACAACCCGGACGCGATCCGCCTGCAACGCCAGCTCGTGGGCTTCGCTCCCACCCCCGGTGCGGCGTGGGTCGGCGGCGGCGCCAATGCCCTGGGACTGCCACACGACATGGATGTGGTGCCTGACTTCGACAAGTACAGTGAGGCGTTCACCAGCTGGCTGACCCCTGTTCTGCAGTTTCTCCAATTCGGGCTGACGGAGCTCACCGACTCGACGGTGATCGGCAAATTCGCCGAATTTGCCGGCCAGCTATCACTGCAGGCGGTCGCGGCCCGGGAGGACGCTGAACGTACCAAGAGCATCGCCCAGACGGAACAGATGCAGGCCGACAGAGATGTCGCTTACGCCCAATCGCGGCTGGACGAGGCGACCACCGCCATCAGCAAGGCGATCGTCGAGGCCCAGCAACAGCCGGACCCGCCCAGCATCACCTTCGGCGAGATCGTTGCGACCGTCGCCGAGGTCGGCGCGGCGGTCCTGAGTGTGGTTGCCGCAGTCCCGACCGGCGGAGCCAGCCTGGTCGCCTTGGCACCGACTCTCATGGCACTGGCGGACACGGTGTTCGAGAACGTGGAACCGATCGCCCAAGCACTGCTGCGCGGCGAGGACGCCGATCTGGCGAAAGTCAACTCCACGTACGACACGGTCGGCCAGAATGCCTCCGCTGTCATCGGTGGCGCACGCACGATCGTCAACTTCGTCACCGTCGCGCAGAGACTCGCCGAGGTTACTACGGCCCAGAATTCGCCGCATGTAGCCCTGATCAAGCGTGGCACCGAGCTGACCCACGAATTGCTGCTCGCCCGCAACCGCGCCGTGCTCGCCGGCCAGCGCGTCGATGCAAGCACCGCCCGGTTGGTCCGCGCGGAGAACATTGCCACGCAAGCAAATGCCCTTCAGCACAAGCAGCAGCTGGATGAGGAGGCGGTCAAGCAATTGGGGCTGCTGGCGGTCTCCACGGCTCAGTCGAAAGCCGACGTGTTGCTGGGCCTGGCGTTTCGGGCGAAGCGGTCGGTCGAGATCTACACATTGAAGAACGAGGACGAGAACTTTCCTCTCGATGCCGGCCGGATCAGCCCCGACCGCTGGAGCGACTACTACGAGAAAGCAAACCAGTTCGACGCAATCCAGCTCGCGAGTGCGCTCACCACCTCGTGGGGCAAGATCTTCACCCTCCTCGACATGCAGACCGACTACACCAAATATTTCGACGGACCGCTCGATCGGGCCTGGATCAGACGATCGTTCAAACCCGCCGATCCACAGATAGCCGACCTGAAGGCATTGCACCGGTTCACCTTTACAATCGATCCGGTCACCGACGTACCCGACGACAATTTCGACGCGAAGATCAAGACCATCCGTTTGGCGCTCATCGGCGCATCTCACCCGCAAGGCGCGATTTCCTGCCAAATCCGCCACGACGGGAAGTATCAGCAACGGCGGCCCGACAACAGCGTGACGACCCAGTGGTTGCTGCCCAAGGTCAGCACCCGCGACGCCAAGACGACGCCGCTACTGCTGCCTGAGGAAGGATTCGGCGACGACCCACCCCTTACCGCCCCCACATCGCTGGCGTTCTGGGGACGAGGCGTCGGCGGAAACTGGCAGGTGACAATCCCGAAGAAGGAGTTCGACACCGGACTGAATCTGAACGGACTGACTCAGATCCAGGTTTGGATCGGATACCAGTTCCTCCACGGATGACCGACCGCCCCGCTGGCAACAGCCAGCCGCGGGCACCCTGGTCGACGTCGGTTCGACGGCGACCCCCGGGGATCGGGACGACATCGTACGAACTGCTTCCCCAATCGCGCGGAATGAATTCTTTGCCAAGGTCCCCAATACAGAGGGAGATTGACATTGACCGAGGTGGATCCACAGCAGCGCCAGAACGCCAAGACAGCGGCCGCCAATGCGGCCGTCGCAGCGAACGATACCGCCGCAGTGCTCGGAATTGCCGGAGTGGCTGTCGCCGCTGTCGGTGCGAGCACGGGCCTTGGCGCGCCTGCTGGACTGTTCGTTGGGGGCGTCCTCGCCGTGGGTAGCTTCGTCGCATGGGGCATCGGAAACCGCTATCAGCGCCTGGCCAATGACCCGCCACGAGACGATTTCGACCAGGTCTCCATTAGTGAGGCCCGACTCGACGAGGGTGCATTGCCCGCCGACGAACTACTAGCATCATTTGTGAGATACGCTGCAAATCAAGCAATTCTGGCCGACGCATTGGCGGCCTTGGTCACTTCATTGGAACGGTTCGATGGTGCCGTTGAGGCCGGAGACACCGACAACGCCGACACTCAAGCCGACGCCGTGCAATCTAATGCCAACTTGGTGGTGGCGACGCACACTGCACTCATCGACGGGGCCACGGCAATCAACGATGCGTGGAGCGCAAATGTCGGGGATCTCGACACCAGCGTCGCCCCGCCCCAGGACTTGCCGGGCCTCCTCTCGGAGGCGATTGGCATTGGCGCAGTTGGACTCGACGCCGTGTTCACCTGCGTCAGCGGACTTGTTGAGGGCGACCCGCTGGACGGGTTGGATCCCAATGGACATCCGTTGATCGTCAACGGCGGTCCGGCGTCGGTAGCTGAGCTGGTATCCGCCGGTCTCAACAACGCTATGACGGAGACGTCAGACCCACTGTCATCCATCGTCAGCTGAACGCAGCTCTGCCAACCGCAAATCGGATTTGATCTGCCCAGAGTCCAGGGTCGTGCGCGGGCATTGAGGGCGTTGGTGGCTTCAAGCTCCAAACAGGTTCGGCGAGTTGGTATCCACTGTCGTTGCAGTGCAATATGTTTCGTTGTGGCGGCACCGTGGATCGTGGATGACCGGCTGCGGGCAGTGATCGAACCGCTACTGCCGATCCGCGAGCCTGGGACACCGGGCCCGGCCCGGATGGACGACCGGCGAGTTGCAGGGGATCCTGTTCGTGCTGTTCACCGGGATCGACCGAGAGGATCTGCCCCACGAACTGAGTTTCGGGTCGGGGATGACCTGCTAGTGCCTCGTCAAGCAACCTTGGGTAGGTAATCGGGTCGCCGGATCTTGGAGTTGACGGCGAACTCGCGCTTGGGTTGGGCGTGCTGGTTGTACCAGCGGATGTAGGCGCCGATCGCGGCGTCCTGTTCGTCATGGCTGCGGTGGTCGGTTCCGTTCAACGCGAAATAGCGGAGAGCGGCGAATTCGGCTTCGATCCAGTTCAACCACGATGAATAGGTCGGCAGGAATACCAGTTCCACGTTGTTGACCGCGGCCCAGGCGCGGACCTCGGCTCGCTTGTGCGGGGAGAAGTTGTCGACGATGACGTAGAGCCTTTCGCCAGGCCAGCGCGCCCGCAGTGACTTCAGCAACGACAGGAACTCCTGCCATCGCTTCCGATCCCGGATCCGATAGTGGAGCTTGCCGGTCGATAGATCCAGAGCGCCGAGCAGGTGCCGCACGCCCTGGGTGCGCCGGTAGGTCGCCCGCAACCGCTTCGGACTCCGGCGAGGGAACCAACCACGACCAGCACGGGGTTGCAAGGTTGAGCGGACCGAACTCGTCCACACAGACCACCCGCCCGCCGGTGGGCCGGTGGTCGTAGAGATCCAGAACCCGGTTCATCTTCGCGGTGAACTCGGGATCGGTCCCGGCTTTCCAGGTCTTGACCGCCTGCCACGACACCCCCTCGGCCTTGAGGATCTGACGCAGAGTTTCGCGGCTGATATCGGCGATTCCGTTGCTGATCAGTACTTCGCGTAGTTTCGACAGGCTCCATGTCGAGAACGGCCAACCCAGGTCCCGCGGGCAGCACCGGGCGATGCAAGCGATGCGTTCACGCCTCGCTCGATCGACCTTCCGCGGCCTGCCCGCGCTCCATTTTGGGTCCAAAGCCTCGAACCCCCGTTCGTTGAAATCGTGGATCACCTGCCGCACATACGCTTCGCTGACCTGCATCAACCTCGCGATCGCGGGAACCGGCTGCCGCTGCGCGGAGGCCATCACCACGATCGCTCGTCGCATCCTGACCGGTTGCTTGCTCGTCTTCGTGATCTTCTGCAACCGCCGCCCCTCCTCTGGGGTCACCGCTCGCACAAACACTTCCGGCTTCCGGGCCACCGGCACCACCTCCACCGGCAGCATCACCGGCAACAGGTCCACGATCAACCCGACACCCTGTTACCGAGGCAACCTACTTGGACGAGGCACTAGCGGCGGGTCATGGATTGGCAGACGGCGGGGGTGTTCGAAGTGCTGCACAAGACGATGCTCGCCCACTGCACGCCGCCGGGTTGATCGATTTCGACCGGGTCATCCCAGACGGCTCGCATGTCCGGGCGAAAAAGGCCGCGACACCGGCCCGAGCCCAGTCGACCGCCGCAAGACCGGCTCGAAACACCATCAATCCTGACCTGCGGCAACGGATTACCGCTCGCGATCACGCTCTCGGCAGCGTACGTCAACGACCACCTGGTGCTGCCCGAACTGCTCGACAAGGTCCCGCCGCTGCGCGGGCGGCCGACCACGCCGACGGATCACCACCCTGATGGCGGACAAGGGCTACGACTACCCCCGCGTCCACGACGAACCGCGGCCACGAGGCATCACCAGTCACATCCCGCGCCACAGTACCCGCAACAAAGTCACAGGCCGGTGGGTCGTCGAACAATCCCTCGCCCTGCTCCATCAATTCCGACGTCTGTCGACCCGCTGAACTGGGTTGTTGCGCCACGTCCACGACCCCGAACTTCGTCTCGACCGGCTCAACGCGATCATCGTCGGACTGACCGCACAGCAGAAGATACGCGGATACAGACCTGGACCATCATCCGAACCCGCTTCCTTTCCAGCATCTCTACCTATCTTACGAAGCGGACCCGCGCGCAACCAGCAGCCCAACCCTAACGAGTGAGGACAGTATGAAGTTGCGCACACTGACTCACCCCGAAACGAAACACGCGATCGTCCGATATACCGTCGCGGCCGACCAGTGCACAGCACGGTACCTGGACACACTCTCATCCAGACACGGTTTCTGCAGCGAGAAAGTGTTGTTTCGTGTCCCAGCCGGGCTGGCCCGAGCAGCTCGCCCGCTTCCAGGCTGCGCCCGCTGAGGCGTTCAAGCATCTGGTCGATGAGTATGTCGCGGTTGCGCTCAACCGCAACTCCGGGCTGTTCGGTCCGGGTAAGTCGTTGACCGATCGGTTGCACCGCGACGGCGCGCGCGAGGTCCTTGCCTTGGCCGCGGCCGAACTCGATCGCTGCCGGTGGGCGGTGTATCGGGTGCGCCGCTGCTACAGCGCTCGGGCCCGCGCGTGGCGGGCGGTCGATGTCGTGGCCCGCGGCGACCGCGCCCACACCACGGTGTTTCTCGATCGCCTCGCCACCGAGCTGCGGATTACGCCTCAGCGCGACGATCAGCATTTCCGGGTGTGGTTGACCGAGCCGTCGACCAGTTATCCCCGGTTGGAGGAGTTCTTCGTCGCGGCCCCGGATTCGGTGATGCCCAAGGCCCGGAAGGGTTTCGAAGCGCGCTGGTACGGCCACGCAGACGATCGGCTGCTCGCCCTCGAGGATGCCGCCCACGCGGTGGTGGCTACTGCGCTACCTGCGGTGGCGTGAGCCTGGTCCACCACGTGCGGTCGAGACCGGCTCACCGATAGTCCCCTCATCCTGTCCCGTCCCGTGAACGCCAGCTCGGAGCGTCAGCTCCGGGCTGGCGTTCTTTCGATTTCTGGAAGGTGTGCTGTCATGCCTCATCTCATTCTGGCCACGGATCCGCCGTGTGCGGTGTGTTGGCGTCGCGAGGCCAGCGGCTGGTACCAGCTCGACGAGGATTCCCCTCGGCTGGTCTGCCAGAGCTGCTTCGTTGCGCTGCCGGAGTGTGAGCGCTGCCACGCGACGGTTCGCAGCCTCGCCGCAGTCGCCGACGATCGCCAGCTGTGCCGGTCCTGCACCCGCGGCTGGGTGGGGTGTGTGTCGTGCCGGGAGTTGACCGACCCCCATGTACGCACCGACACCGATGAGCCGGTGTGTTTGCGGTGTGCGGCAGTGTTTTTCGACTCGTGTTTCAACTGCGGCCGCTACAGTGCCGCGAGCCGGTATGTCTCCGGCGGGCATCGTGCCTGCACCCGCTGCGCGGCCCTCTACGACTCCTGCCCGGACTGCGGCACCTTGCTGCGCGCGGGGCGGGCGTGTGAGCCGTGCGCGCGGCGGGCGTGGGTGTGGAACTACAGCTACAAACCCGACCCGATCTTCCACGGCGACGGGCCGCTGTATCTGGGCATGGAGCTCGAGATCATCGTCCCGGACGACCGCTACAGCAAATGCGTCGCCGTGGCCGCCGATCATCTCGGTGACCTCGGCTATCTCAAGCAGGACTCCTCCATCCAGCCGCAGGGATTCGAGCTGGTCACCCACCCGATGTCGTATCGGCACGCGATCGATCACTTCCCTTGGGCCCTGCTCGAGGTGCTGGGGGATTTGGGTTGCGAGACCGACCAGACTGTCGGGTTGCATGTGCACGCCAGCCGCGACGGGTTCGACTCCCCCGCCCACATCTACCGGTGGTTGAAGTTGTTGTACCGCAACGAATCCGCGGTCACCACCCTGGCGCGGCGGCGTTCGCGTTACGCACCGTTCGACCGGATCGCACGCGCAAAGGCGCGCGACACCGCCAAAAGCCACCAGCACGCACTCGGGCTCGAACGGTATCAAGCGATCAACCCCTACCCACGAAAGACGTTGGAGCTGCGGGTCTTCGCCAGCTCACTGGACATCCAGTGCGTGCAAGCCGCGCTTGCGTTCACCGCCGCCTCGATCGACTACACCCGCGCTCTGCGGGTCGCGGATGTGCGGGCCGGGGCGTGGGAATGGTCGGCCTTTGCCGCCTGGGTCGCACGCCAGCCCGACTACCGGCCGCTGGCCGTGGAGATGGAGGACCTGGCATGTGCCTGCTGACCTACTACCCACCCGCCACCGGGCCCGACCCCGTCGCGCTGGCGCATGGGGCGACGGCCAACCCGCACGGGCACGGCTACGCGGTGACCGCCGGACGCGGCATCATCGTCGGACACGGGATGGACGCCGAACCGGTGATCGCCGAGTTCGCTCGCGTCCGCGCCCGCTACCCCGACGGTCCGGCGCTGTTTCATTCCCGCTACGCCACCAAAGGCATCCGCGATATCGACAACTGTCACCCCTTCCGGCTCGGTGGTGATCCGCGAACGGTGTTGGCGCACAACGGGACCCTGCCCAAACGCGTCCACCCCCGCGCCTACGATCCGCGGTCGGACACCCGTATCGCCGCCGAGGACTACCTGCCCACCGAGCCGTTCGGGTCGATCGACACCCACCGCGGCGCGCGAGGGCTGGCCTCGTGGCTGGGGTCGAGCAAGTTGGTGATCCTCACCGTCGACCCCACCTACCGCCACCAGGCGTATGTGTTCGGTGAGCAGGCCGGAACCTGGGATAACGGGATCTGGTACTCCAACACCAGCTACCTGCCACCGGCTAAGCGCTGGCCAGTCCGCTATCGGTACATGTGCGGGCACTGCTGGCACATCGATCTGCACCGCACCAGCCGCTACTGCGGCGACTGCGGCTGGTGCTTCGACTGCCAAATCGCCTTCCCCGACTGCGAATGCCAGCCGCCACGCCCCACCGACACCGCCGCGCGCACCCAACGCCGCGGTCGCGTTGTCGCACTCACCCGCCACAGCGCCACCACAGCACAGTCCCAGTCCTCTACGGGCTAGCCGCTAGTTCATCCCTGCTCCGAGAACCCCGCACCCAGTCCGTTTACGGCTGGGTGCGGGGTTCTTTCCATTTCTCCCACCGAAAGGTCGTGATCGCCTATGCCCGCCTCCACACTGGCCGACCCCTTGTGCGAGGACTGCTCCCACCCCACCCCCACCTCCGAGTTGGTGTCCACGGTCGAGGGCGAACCGCTCTGCGGCGACTGCGCCGAGGATGTCCCGCGTTGCGACCAATGCGCCAACTACTCCCGCGAGCGGGCGTTGACCGTCGACGAGACCTACCTGTGCGGCGAATGCGTGCTCGACTGGTCTCGCTGCACCGACTGCGACCACTACACCCGCCATGTCACCGCGGTCGTGGGCGGCGGGGAGGTGTGCGGGGGGTGTGGTGAGAACTACACCAGTTGCTCGGACTGCGGATACCTAGCCGCCGACACCTCCGAGGTCTGCGGCGGCAGCCAGGTGTGTGCCAGCTGCGCCGACGAGGACTATCACGAGTGCGCAGCCTGCTACACCCTCGTTCTGCGCGAGGACACCTACTGCCAAGCCTGCGCTCCCGAACGGTCCTGGCATTCGAAAGTGCACTCCTGGGATCACAAACCCAGCCCCCGCTTCCACGGCCAGGGCCCGCTGTATCTGGGGCTGGAACTGGAGATCAAAACCCCCAGCGGTGTTTTCAACGACGCCGTCGACACCGCCCTAGACCATCTCGGAGACCTCGGCTATTTGAAAGAGGACTCTTCGATCAGCCCGTGCGGGTTCGAGCTGGTCACCCATCCCATGTCGTATGCGTATGCGCGCGAGGAGTTTCCGTGGCAGCTGCTCAACCGGCTGCGGCTGCTGGGTGCCTACACCGATGAACACGTCGGCATCCACGTCCACCTCTCCCGCGCCGGATTCGACTCTCCCGCCCACATCTACCGGTGGTTGAAGTTCGTCTACCGCAATGAAACCGCCGTCACCACACTGGCGCGGCGGTCCTCCCCGGAGTGGGCGAAGTTCTCCGCCGAGGCACGCTCGCGGCTGTGGGAATACGCCCACGGCACCCAGGACTACGCCGCCCGCTACGAAGCGGTCAACGTCCGCCCCGAACACACCTTCGAACTGCGGGTGTTCGCCAGTTCCCTGCACCCCCAGCAGGTTCAGGCCGCCCTCGCCTTCGCCGCCGCCTCGGTCGAATACACCCGCCACCTCAGTGCCGCCGAGATCGCGCGCCGCCGCGGCTGGGAATGGACCGCCTTCACCACCTGGGTGCGCTCGCGCCCGCACTACAGCCCGCTGCTCGCCGAAATGGAGGCCCTCGCGTGTGCATCCTGACCTTCGTCAAACCCGGCATCACCCCCGACCTGGAGGCGTTGCGCAACGGGGCACTGGCCAATCCGCACGGGCACGGCTACGCGGTGATCACCGGTGACGCGATCGCTGTCGGACATGGGATGGACGCTGCCGCGGTGATCGCCGAGTTCGCCGCGGTGCGTGCCGAGTACTCGGAGGGTCCGGCGTTGTTTCATTCCCGGTTGGCCACCCACGGCCTGCACGACCTCGACAACTGCCACCCCTTCCGCGTCGGCGGCGACGAGCGAACCGTGCTGGCGCACAACGGAATCCTGCCCACCAACGTCCACCCGCGCGCCGATGATCCCCGCTCCGACACCCGCATCGCCGCTGAGGACTACCTGCCCACCGCACCGTTCGGGTCACTGGATTCCTGGGTCGGCCGCGACCGCCTCGAACGCTGGCTGGGTACCGACAAGATGGTGATCTTGACCGTCGACCCCACCTACAAGCATCACGCCTACATCTTCAACGAACACCGCGGCCGCTGGGACGACGGATCCTGGTACTCCAACACCGGCTACCTGCCCCACCGGTGGGGCGCCGATGAGGAGTATTGCGAGAACTGCGGTGTGCCCGACTACGACCGCCTCGGCCCGCACTGCCCCTGGTGCGGTTTCTGCACCGAATGCACCCGCGTGTTCCCCAAATGCGTGTGCCCGGCCTTCGACGGTGAGGAACGCTACGCCGACCTGCTCGAACTCGAATACACCTGACCCTCACCCTCAGCCGACCTGCTCGACACACCGAACCCGCGCACCGACCCGTTCACCGGTGCGCGGGTTCGCCTCGCCGTTCCCGAAACAAGTGGCCACGAGCCGCTTCCGGCCAGATCCGACCACGGTGTTGACCGCCAGCACCGACGCCCATTGGCGCGGCAGCTGACCCGTGTGGCCGGTCGAATCCCGAAATCGACTGGCGCTACGCCGGTCTCGCCCTCTGGACAGCCGCTGACGCGCTCGTCGCTGCCCTCACCACGCCGCCACCGATCGCGACCCGCGCTGCGCTGACACCCGAAGTAGGAGGACCCGCTGATGAGCAACCCCGCCGACCCGCAACCCATCGATCCCGAGACCGACGCCGAGTTCACCCGCCGCGTCCTCGAACGCATCGATGAATGGTTCGACAACCGCTCCTCCACTGGCGGCCGCGTCGATGCCATCGCAGCGGGTGATCACCGGCTCGCCGCCGATCCTGTGACCACCGTCGTCGCCGCCGAGCTGCACCAGCTGCGCCGCGCCGGGGAACTCACCACCGTGGTCACCCGCGGCGGCCACACCTACCACCGGGTGCACATCGAGGCCGTGCACCGCCACCACGCCGTCCTCGCCAGCGACACCCACCCCGGAGTGCTGCTGCCGCTGCGGTTCATCGAATCCGTCCACCGCCTCACCCCTCCCACCCGACAGAAGTGAATCCCGATGTCCGACGACACGATGGTTCCGCTTTCCCGTGAGGAGACCCTCGCCCTGTTGCTGGATGGCCTGCCCGACTACCTCGCCTCGGTGCATCGGATCATCGAGTTCGCGCGCGGCATGGCCACCGCCGTAGGCGGGCAACCGCTCACCGTGCTCGAGCATCTGCTGGCCGAGCACGAACGCCCCGACCGGCTCGTACGCCTGAGCCACCGTGCCCTGAAGACCTCACGGGGCACCGACATCGGTGGCGCCGATGGCCGCTGATCTGGCCCGCTACCTCGCTGCGGTGCAGGCCGACCCGCACTACGCGCCCTATCTGCCCGACCATGCGCTCCCGGACGGGCCGGTCCTGATCGTCGGCCAGCACGCCGCCTTCGCCACCAGCCCCCGGCCCGCGACACCGGTGGCGGTGTTCCCCGGTGGCGCACCCACCACGGCTGTGATCGCTCATCCGGTGATGGCGTTGGTGCGCATCGAGCACGCCACCGCCATCATCACCGTCGGACACGACGGCACCAGCACCACCTGCTGGGAGCATGCCCTGTTCCCAGGGCTGCCGACCGGGGTCAGCTGGCATCTGTACCCGACCGAACTCGACGCGGCGACCGGGCGGTGGGTCCTCGGCGCAGGGCGGTGGGCCGCTGGGGGCCGTCAGGCAGTGCTTCCGCGTTCGGTCACCGCGCAGGTGCCCGGCGCGCCCCGCGTGGTGGCCCTCCACGACCACGATGCCCGCACCGGACGGCGCTGGCGCTCGTGATCGCCAACGCCGCCGAGCTGATGGCCTGGATCCAGAACCATCTGCCCGAACTCGACGAACACCGATACCACCCCTGGCAAGCCGAACCACCGGTGCCCGGCGCGCTGGTGGCGTGGGTTCAGGTGCTCATCCGCACACCCGGCCGCGCCGATGCCCTCACCAGCATCACTCTCACCGCCGCCCCGATCCACGACGAACCAGCTCCCGCACCGCCGCGCTCATCCTCGGGCTGCGCCCACTGAATGGAGGTGAACATGACCGACCCCAAACGTGCTGCGCGCCAGCCTGTTCCCGCGAGAGCACTGATCCCTCATCGACTTGCCGCAGCGCCGAGCGCCCACGGCATGGTCGTTCCCTTCGTCACCTTGGCCCACCGCGACCGCACCCGCCCGGTCTGGGGCAAACTCGACCCCAACCGCCTGCGAGAAACCTTGCACCGCAAGCTATGTCAGATCTGCGGCGACCCGCTCACCGACCGTGTCGTTCTCTACATCCGGCCCTCGGACTACCTGCGCGGCCTCACGCCAGAACCGGGAGTCCATCCCGAGTGTGGCCTGTATTCCAAACAGGCCTGTCCGATGCTGGCCGGTCGCGTGGACCGCTACAACCCGCATCCACCCGAACAGCTCACCCGCTGTGACGACCCGGTCTGCGACTGCCGCCGCTGGATGGCCCCCGAACCCGACCCCCGCGACGGCCGCCGCGAAGGCCAACCAGCCGAAGCCTGGTACGAAGCATGGCTGCACCTGCGCGACTACGTGATCGTCACCGACCCTGGCAACGACACCGCCGCCCCGGCGGTCGGGGTCGACCTGCGCCCGTCCTCACGGATCCGCCGCCTGCGCAAAGTACGCGACGCCGCACCCGGCAGCGAAGACAGTCAGCCGGTAGATCTGCTCGCAGCGCTCATCGCCATCCGCGTCTTCTTCGGCGTCGGCGGCCCCTTCCAGTGACCGGTACCTCACCGAAGATGCCTCCGCGGCGGCCACACTGCGGGGCTGCCCCCGGGATTCGGCCGCCACCGAATCGGCTGGCGCGTTAAAGTTTGGCCAGGGTCGGGGTCATTTCAGGGGGTTCACACACTCTCGTTGACCGCATACGCGCGGTTGGATCCCGACGCCGCCCGCGCCGGGATACTCGGCGACGATCTGTCGGCGCAGAGGCGCGTTGGTGGGCGTTGCTCTGTCCCCTCCAGGCACACCCACCTTCCCCTCTTCTGCGCTCCACGCACATCGCACCTTTCCACCAGCCGCGCACCGCGCCCGCGTCATTGCACCTCGGGACAGCAAGCCCTGCCCGAGCATCCGCTGCTGCCACCTCATCAGGAGGTTTCTGTGCCGTCCATCCATGCCCCGGGTAGCTTCATCACCGCGACACTGACATGGCTGCCGCAGCCGCCATCACGATCGCTGCTGTTGGTCCAGCTCCGCGAAAACAGCGGCGCACCAGGCACCTACGCGATCCAGGCGCTGCACAGTCATGACCTGTATACCGCCGAGGGACAGCTGGCGACCGCCGCGATCCTCTCAACCGCCCAGCATCTGTGCACACCACAGCCTCCGGACGCGGCAGCGGTCATCATCATCGACGAACCCGCACCGCATCGGCCGGGATCCATCCCTGCTCTGTCCAAATTGGCCACGCTGCTGCGCGGAACGCTCACCACGACCGACACCCCATTGGTCGGGGCGTGGACGATCACCACGACCGAACCCGGCAGCGCCTGGATAAGCCTGCTCGACGACAACCGCGGCGTCCTGACCAGCACACCCCCGGAGCCGCCAGCCCGACCGCGGCGCGACACCGTCGCCGGACCCGACCTCACCTCCGCGGTGGTCGATGTGACACCTGGGCGGTCTGCTCCCGGCGATGATCCCCACACCTCCGCCGACCAACTCGATCACACGCGTGTGCTGGCGCGCAGGCGGCTGCGGCTGGTGATGTGCATCGTCTATGCCGTCAACGCCGGCGTCGAACTACACATCGACAGGCTGGCGGAGGTGGCCGAGGCCCTCGAGGACCCGGCAGTGCGAGATGTGCTCTACGCCTTCGCTGTCGGCCGCAACGGACCGACCGCGCTGAAACTGTGGACGCTGCTGATCGGTGAGCTACCGACCCGCCGACGCGGCTTGCCCGCGATGCTGGCCGCCCTCACCCACTACACCAGCAGTGACAACACCAGCACGGGCGAGACGAGCCGGATCGCGCTCACCCAACAGCCCGACGATCCCTCCCTGCAAACCCCGGCCGCCGCGATCACCACCACGGACCTGGCCGAACTGCTGCGCGCCATTGCCCATTCCGGGCGCTGCACCGCGGCCGATCTCGGCATCGACATCGACATCGACTGACCACACACCGCCCACGGAGGTTCCCATGCCCGAAGTACCGTCCCCTGCCGTCGCACCGCCGATCACCGAGGCGCGGCGGCACGCGTGGGCGATCCTCGCCCGTGCGGCGCTGACCGCCGCCCCCGCGGTCGCCGAGCTGCTGGCAGGACTCGACGACGACCCCGAGCACGCCGCCGCCCGTCTGACCGCCAATCCGCGCGTGTTCGGTTTGTCCGCCGATCTGGCGGGTCAGGCAGCGCGCGATCTGGAACGCGCTGCCGCGGTCGGTGCCCGGCTGCTCACACGCGACGAGCCGGAGTGGCCGACGACTCGGTTGACTCGCCTCGACGCACCACAGGTGCGTGGGTATGCCCCGATCGGGTTGTGGTTGCGCGGCCCGGCGCGTCTGGATTCCTTCGCCGAGCACACGGTGGCGGTGGTCGGGGCGCGTGCGGCGACCGACTACGGACAGCGCGTCGCCTACGACATCGCCGGGGACTTCGCCGAGCGCGGGTGGACGGTGGTCAGTGGTGGCGCCTTCGGCATCGACGCGTCGGCTCATCGTGGCGCGCTGGAGCATCCCGCCTCCACGATCGCGGTCACCGCGACCGGCATCGACCGCTACTACCCCTCCGGCAATCAGCGTCTGCTCGAGCAGATCACCGCCGAGGGATTGATGGTCTCGGAGTATCCGCCGCAAACCCCGCCGAGCAGAGATCAGTTCTTGCAACGCAATCGGATCACCGTCGCCCTGTCGCGTGCGGTGGTGATCGTCGAAGGCGGCCGTGTCCGTGGCAGCACCGCCAACACCGCCCGGTGGGCGCGCGAACTCGCCCGCCCGGTGTTCGCCGTGCCGGGCCCGATCACCTCGGCGTCCTCGGCAGGCCCGCACACCCTGATCCGAGACGGTCACGCCCGCCTGTTCACCCACGCCGCCCAGGTCATCGATGACCTGAACACCACGCCCGGCATCTGAACTACCCCAGCAGGTTTCGTCCCTTCCCGTCACGGACGCAGCACCAGTCCGCCCAGTCCGATCTCTAGGAGGTTTCGATCATGTCCGCATCCACCGCGACAGCTCCGGCGTTGCCGACCTTGCCGCGTGAGGATTACGCGCGTCTCGAGCAGCGCGGCCTGGCCGGGGCGGTTCCGGCGATCCCGGACTCGGCGGTGGCCGAACGCTGGCGCAGCGACTACCCGGGCTGGCGCGGCCGCTACTGGGCCTGGATCGGCGACGACGGCGATGTGCTGCATCTGCGCCCGGTCAACGTCGCGCGCCAGTCCACCGCCCGCGCTGCCTGACCACAGGCCAGGCAGCGTCACAGCGCGAACGCACAGCTGTTTCCCGTTCTGCGATAACCGTTTCCGGCGCGGCGACTCCCACCAGCGAGGTGGGGTCGCTGCGCCCTTGTCTTGTGAGGAGCCTGTCTTGAGTCCGACCACGCTCACTGTTGTCACCGACCCGAACACCGAACTCGACTCCGTCGAGGCGGAGGTGTCGCAGCAACCCGCGCCGGAGGTGATCGACACCGATACCGCCCCCGTGGAGCAGACCGCGGCCGACGAGGAAGCGTTCGTACTGCCGCCGGACGCCACGGCGAGCTACCTCGACCCGACGGAGTTGCAGATCGCGGAGAACGTGCGCAAGCGTTTCGATCTGGCCGATCATCCGGAGCAGGTCGCCACGATCGAACAGTTCGGTGTGCGGGCGCCGGTGCTGGCCGAGCGTGAGCCCGACGGGTCGATCTGGGTGTATGAGGGTCAGGTCCGCACTCTCGTCGCCCGCCACCTGGGCTTGCCGCTGATCCCGGTGTGGGTCACCGACGCCCGCAGCGACCTCGACCCCGCCGAGCGGCGCATCGCGCGCACTCTCGATCAGATCAACCTCAACGAACGCCGGATCCCGACCCCGGCCAGCGACCAAGCCGCCGGGATCGCCCTGACGTTGGAGCTGGGCGCCTCGGCCACCCGGGTCGCCAGAGCGACGCAGCGCAAACCGGCCGAGGTCCGCAAGATCGCCGCGGTCGGCAAATCCGGCACCGCCAAGCGGTTGCTCGATGAGAACCAGTACAGCCTCGACCAGCTCGCGGTGATCGCCCACTACGAAAACCTCGGTGACACCGAAGCCGTGCAGCAGCTCCTCGAGGTCTCCCGCTACTCGATCGACTGGACCGCCAAACGGATTGCTGCCGAGCGCGCCGAAACCCGCGACCGGCTCCGAGAATCCCTGGCGTATGGGGCCTACGGATTCAGGATCCTGACCCGCCAACCCGACACCCGCGGCAGCGAGCCTGCCTACATCCCGGCCACCGAACTGGCCACCACCAGCGGTGATCCGGTGACCGCCGAGCTGATCTACACCGACCCGGCCCAGTGGGTGGTGTTCCTCGAGGTCGAGCGCGACGCCGAGTTCATCGACGTCGACTCTGGAGAATTCATCGACCCCGACACCGTCGACTGGACCACCCGCGGCAACCCGGAAGCCGAACCCGGCAAGGGTTTGCGTCGCGCCGATACCGTGGCCCGCCGCGACCGGTGGACACCGGTGTACTACTTGCCTTCCGACCAGCTCGAGCAGGCAGGGTTGGGTCTGCTCGTCGATGCCGTCGATCCCGACGACGAGGCTGCGGTTGCCGCGGCCGAGCAGGCGGCGGCTCAGCGTGAGCAGGCGCGCCAGGATCGGCGGCGGGTGATCGAACTCAACAAACGTGGGGCCGACTCCTTTGAGCGGCGCGACGAGTTCCTGACCAGACTGGTCTCGGGTGCCCGCCCACCAGCCGAGGCCCCGGCCTTCGTCGCCGAATCCTTTGCCCGCCGGATCGATTCGGCGGTGCTGCACAAGGTGACCAAGCTGTTGGGGATCGCTGGATCGGCCGACAAGCTCCTCGAGGCGATCCACGCCGCCTCGCCGAACCGGGCCTGGATGATCGTGCTCGCCATGCAGCTGGCCACCTACGAACTCGACGTCGACAAAAGCTTCTGGCGCGTCGGGGAGGGATCGACCCGCCGCTACATGCGATTCCTCGGCCAAGTCGGCGCTACCCGAGATTTCGCACTCTGTGACGTCGAACAGGCCGCCGCCGGCGAGATCGACTACCACGACATCGACATCGACTCCCCACCGCGCCAAGCAGCCTCGAAGGAGACGAAATCCCGTGGCTGACAACACCGACGATGCCCAACCGCCAGCCGTCGACGAGTCACCCGCGAGTGCTGGTCACGCCTCCGCGGCCCGGGGCCCCGGGCCGCGGCTGCGGGTGGATGATCCCGGTGAGTTGATTGCGGCGCTGCCCGCATTGATCGAATTCGTACCCGAACGATCACTGATGGCGGTCCTATTGCGCAGGCCGCAGACACCCGGATCCAGCTCGACCATCGGTCCAGTCCTGCGATTCGATCTCGACCAGGACGGCGGCAAGCGGGGATTGGCGGCGGCCATCGCCTCGGCGGTCGCAGGCATCTGTGCCGCCGAGGAGTCGACCGAAGTGCTCGCGGTGATCATCGATGACCGCATGCGCCAACCGCGCCGAACCCGCACACCAGGTGGTGCCAAGGCGTGGGGCGCGCTCATTGCCGCGTTCGCGCAGCACTTGGCAGATGACGAGGTGACGCTCACCGATGCGTGGGCCGTCCCAGCGATTCAGGCGCGCCAGCGGTGGTGGAGCCTGCTCGACGCCGATCACCGAGGGACACTGCCGGACCCGGCCACCTCGATGGTGACCTTCGCGTATGTGCTCAACGGTCGACCAATTCGTGCCACTCGCTCGCAGCTGACCGACCTGGTCGTCCAGGACAGGGATTCCGCGCAAGAAGTGGCCGCGCACCTCGAAGACGCGCTGTCGGCGGGGCATGACCGATACGTTGCCGCCATCCGACGCGCAGATCCCGGTAGCTTCCGTCGGCGAGCGCTCGAACGGGTGCTGTATCGGGTCGCCGATCTGGACTCCGGTGTTCTGCCCACCGTACGACAGATGGCGGAACTGGCTGTGGTGCTGCGTGATCGGATGGTGCGCGATGCGTTGCTTGCGCTAGCGGTGGGCGAGCACTCGGCGCTGGCCGAGCAGTTGTGGGTGATCCTCGTCCAGTCCTTGCCGGGCCGCGACCGGGCCGAGGCCGCGGTGCTCCTTGCCTACAGCGCCTACGTCCGCGGCGATGGCTCACTGGCGGGCATCGCCCTGGGCGCGGCGCTGGAGACGGACCCCTCACACTCGATGGCCATCGGGCTCGACACTGCCCTGCGCAGCGGAATGCGCCCGGAAGAGCTTCGGCGACTCGCTGACCACGGCCTCGGTATCGCCGGTCACCTGGGCATCGATCTCGGGCCGATCCGCCGGTGACCCTCGGGTGTGCCTTCTTACGACCTCGCCGGTGAGCGCCACCTCGTGTCACCGGTGACCCGCCGATGTTCACCCGATTCCTGTTCTGGCCAATAACTCTCGAAGGAGCATGATCATGGCTGCCGGAGATACGGCACTCACCGTGATT